>DASWHU010000042.1:0-37451 GCA_036398035.1 Alphaproteobacteria bacterium
TTCGAGGTCGCGATGGCGGCGCTCGCAACCCTGCGCACGCCGATCGACGCGTTCTTCGACCGGGTCACGGTCAACACCGAGGACGCGCGCCTGCGCGAGAACCGGCTGAGGCTCTTGTCGCAGATTCGCGCCTCGCTGGCGAGCGTCGCCGACTTCACCCGCCTCGAGGGCTGACTCGTGGTCGACAAGTGGGTCTACCGGTTCGGCGACGGCAGCGCGGAGGGGCACGCGGGAATGCGCGACCTCCTCGGCGGCAAGGGCGCCAACCTCGCCGAGATGAGCCGTCTCGGCCTGCCCGTGCCGCCCGGGTTCACCATCACCACCGCGGTCTGCGGCCGCTTCTACGACAACGAGCGCAGCTATCCGGACGGGCTCGAGGCCGAGGTCGACGCGGCGCTGTCGCGGCTCGAGCAGCTGACCGGGCGGCGGTTCGGCGATGCCGCCGATCCGCTGCTACTGTCGGTGCGCTCGGGCGCGGCGGCGTCGATGCCGGGCATGATGGACACGGTGCTCAACCTCGGCCTCAACGACCGCACCGTCGACGGCCTTGCCGCGCGCGCCAACGACCCGCGCTTCGCCTTCGACAGCTACCGCCGCTTCATCCAGATGTACGGCGACGTGGTGCTCGGCGTCGCCCATCATCACTTCGAGGACATCCTCGAAAGCTACAAGGATCGGCGCGGCATTTCGCTCGATACCGAGCTTTGCGCCGACGACTGGCGCGACGTCACCGCCCGTTACAAGGACGTGGTCGCGAAGATGCGGGGCGAGCCGTTCCCGCAGGATGAGCGCGTCCAGCTGTGGGGCGCGGTCGGCGCGGTGTTCGGAAGCTGGATGAACCAGCGCGCGGTCACCTATCGGCGGCTGCACGAGATTCCCGACCGCTGGGGCACCGCCGTCACCGTCCAGAGCATGGTGTTCGGCAACATGGGCGGGGACTGCGCCACCGGGGTCGCGTTCACCCGCAACCCCTCGACCGGCGCGCGCGAGGTGTTCGGCGAGTACCTGATCAACGCCCAGGGCGAGGACGTGGTCGCCGGCATCCGCACGCCGTTGCCGCTGACCCGCGCCGGCCGCGATCCCGGCGGCGCCGGCCAGCGGTCGATGGAAGAGACCATGCCCGAGGCCTTCGCCGAGCTGTCGGGCGTGTTCGAGGCGCTCGAGCGCCACTACCGCGACATGCAGGACATCGAGTTCACGGTCCAGCAGAACCGGCTCTACATGCTGCAGACGCGCGCCGGCAAGCGCACCGCCAAGGCGGCGCTGAAGATCGCGGTCGACATGGCCGAGGAAGGGCTGATCGAGCGCGCCGAGGCGATCCGGCGCGTCGATCCGGCCTCGCTCGAGCAGCTTCTCCATCCGAGCCTCGACCCCGACGCGCCGCGTACCGTGCTCGCGCGCGGGCTTGCCGCCTCGCCCGGCGCCGCGACCGGGATCATGGTGCTCAGCGCCGACGACGCGGAGGCGCGCGCGCAGCACGGCGAGGACGTGATCCTGGTCCGCATCGAGACCAGCCCCGACGACATCCACGGCATGCACGCGGCGCGCGGCATCCTGACCGCGCGCGGCGGCATGACCAGCCACGCGGCGGTGGTCGCGCGCGGCATGGGCCGGCCGTGCGTGGCGGGCGCGGGCGAGCTGCGCATCGACATGCGCGCCGGCACCCTCAGCGCCGGCGGCGTCACCGTGCGCGCCGGCGAGCGGATCACCATCGACGGCTCCACCGGCGAGGTCATGCTCGGCGAGGTGGCGACGGTGAAACCGGAACTCGGCCCCGATTTCGAGCGGCTGATGGGCTGGGTCGACGAGACGCGCACGCTCAAGGTGCGCGCCAACGCCGAGACGCCGGCGGACGCCCGCACCGCGCGCGCCTTCGGCGCCGAGGGCATCGGCCTGTGCCGCACCGAGCACATGTTCTTCGAGGACGAGCGGATCATGGCCATCCGCCAGGTGATCATGGCCGACAGCGAGGACAGCCGGCGCGCGGCGCTCGCCCGCATCGAGCCGATGCAGCGCGCCGACTTCGTCGAGCTGTTCCAGATCATGGCCGGCCTGCCGGTGACCGTGCGCCTGCTCGATCCGCCGCTGCACGAGTTCCTGCCCAAGGGCGAGGACGAGATCGCCGACATGGCCGAGGCCACCGGCGCCACCATCGACGAGGTCACGCGCCGGGCGAGCCTGCTGCACGAGCTCAACCCGATGCTCGGCCATCGCGGCTGCCGGCTCGGGCTCAGCTACCCTGAGATCTACGAGATGCAAGCGCGGGCGATCTTCGAGGCGGTGGTCGAGGTCGCGCGCGATGCGGACCTTTCCGTGGTGCCCGAGATCATGATCCCGCTCGCCGCCACGGGGCGCGAGCTCGAGCTGCTCAAGGAACGCATCGACCGCGTCGCCGGCGAGGTCGCGGCCGAGTCCGGGATCGCGCTCGACTATCTGGTCGGCACCATGATCGAGCTGCCGCGGGCCTGCCTCTGCGCCGGCGAGCTCGCCGCGACGGCGCAGTTCTTCAGCTTCGGCACCAACGACCTCACCCAGACCGCGTTCGGCATCAGCCGTGACGATTCGGCGGCGTTCCTCAACACCTATCAGCAGCTCCGCATCCTGGAGGCCGATCCGTTCGTCAGGCTCGACGTCGACGGGGTCGGCGAGCTGATCGAGCTTGCCGTCGCGCGCGGGCGCGCGGCGCGCCCCGGCCTCAAGCTCGGCATTTGCGGCGAGCATGGCGGCGATCCGGCCTCGATCCGGTTCTGCCACCGCGTCGGCCTCGACTACGTGTCGTGCTCGCCCTACCGGGTGCCGGTGGCGCGCCTCGCCGCGGCGCAGGCCGCGCTCGAGTCGTCCGCCACCTGATGTCGGTCCGGCGCGCCGTCCTCGCCGTCATGCTCGCAGCGGCGCTGCACGGCGCCCCGGCGGGCGCGGCGAGCCTCGAGGACGAGATGGGGCCGGAGCTGATCGCGCTCGCCGATGAGGTCGTGGCGAAGGTTGTCTACGGCATCGAGTACGAGAACCTCAAGCCGCAGCAGTACGCGCGCGTGATCCGCGCCTGGGTCGACCACTACGGCGAGCAGGGGCGGATCACCAAGCGCCAGGGTGCGCTGATCCAGACCTACGTCACCAAGATGGCGCTCGCCCACCGCCGCGGCGAGCCTTACGTTCCCTACGCCGAGCGCACGGCTCCGGGTGACGACTGACCACGCTCGCGCCCGGCGAGCTCGGCGTGGCGGAAGCAGCCGACCAGGTGGTCGTTGACCATGCCGATCGACTGCATGAACGCGTACGTAATGGTCGGGCCGACGAACTTGAAGCCGCGCCGGCGCAGGTCCTTGGAGATGCGCTCCGACAGCGGCGTGCGCGCCGGGATGTCGGCGAGCCGGCGCCGGCGGTTGACCAACGGCGTGCCGTCGACGAAGTCCCACAGATACGAGTCGAGGCCGCCGCGCTCGGCGCGCACCGCCAGGGTCGCGCGCGCGTTGGCGATCACGGCCTCGATCTTGCTGCGGTTGCGGATGATGCGCGCGTCGGCCAGCAGCGCCGCCTGCTTGCGCGCGTCGTAAGCCGCGATGCGCCCGGCATCGAACTCGTCGAACGCGGCGCGATAGCCGTCGCGCTTGCGCAGGATCGTGAGCCAGCTCAGCCCGGCCTGCTGGCCTTCGAGCACCAGCATCTCGAACAGCCGCCGCTCGTCGTGCAGGGGTGCGCCCCATTCGCGGTCGTGATAGGCGAGATAGTCGGGCGCGCCGTCACCCCAGCCGCAGCGGCCGCGCCCGTCGCCGGCGTCGCCCATCAGGCGTCGGCCCAGCCGGGCCTGAGCGGGGTGAGGCGGGCATCGCCCGCGACCAGCGACTGGCTGGTTTCGGCGGCCTTGTCGACGACCTCGAGGCGCAGCAGCGCGATGCCCTTGCCGTCGATCGACGAGCGCATGGTGCCGGCGTCGCCGCCGGCGAACAGGATCGGCGTTCCCGGCGCCGGCGGCGGGCCGTCGATGGCGACCGGCATCAGGCGCTTGCGCACCGTGCCGCGGTGCTTCTGGCGGGCGGTGTTCTCCTGGCCGACGTAGCAGCCCTTGGCGAAATCGACGCCGTGCAGCTCCTCGAAGTTGCTTTCCAGCAGGAACGACTTGTCGACCACCATGTCGCGGCTACCGTCGGGCACGCCGAGCGCGATCCTGAGCGATTCGTAGGCGTGTGCGCCGGCCGGCGCGTAGCCCGCGGCCTCGAGGCGCACGCCGGCGGTCGCGCGCGGCAGCACCGCGCGCCAGCCGAGAGCGGCGAGGCGAGGGTCCGGGAAGGCGGCGCCGTCCAGGTGCGCGAGCTCGGGCGTGCCGCGGTCCATCAAGGCGGCCACCAGGTAGCTCTCGGTGACGTCGGCGATGTCGATCCTGGCGCGCAGGCGGTAGATCGTGAGCCGGCGGATCAGGTCGCCGATGCGCGCGCGCTCGCAGTCGAGCGCGATGCCGTCGCCGAGCTCGAATACCAGGAAGTCGTGCAGATACTTGCCCTGCGGGCTCAGCAGGCCGGCGTAGACGGCGCGGCCGCGCGCCACCGCGGACACGTCGTTCGTGACCAGGCCCTGGAGGAAGCCGCGGGCGTCGTCCACCCCCGCCAGGCGCACCACGCCGCGCGTTTCCAGGATCGCATAGCTTCGCTCGCTCATGCCCGCTGCCGCCGTCCGCGCGCCGCGCTCCGCCGTGACCTCGGCCGGCCGGCCGCCCGGTCTAGATAGGCCCTAGATAGGCCGCAGAGCCGGCGCGCGCAAGCGCGTGGCGGTTGCTGGCAATCGCCCAGGCGCAGTCGTATAACGCCGCCATGCTGGTCACGTTCATCGACGACTCGCTTCCCTATGACGGCCATACCCCTACCAGCCAACCGCTCGGCGGCGCCGAGAAGTCGGTGGTCGGGCTCGCCACCTCGCTCGCCGGGCGCGGCCACGTGGTGCGGGTATTCAATGGCTGCACATTCCCGATCGTCGCCCACGGCGTCAGCTGGCAGCCGCTCCAGGAGTGCCGGACGTCGCGGACCGACTGGCTGGTCGTCCATCGCAAGCCCGCGCTGCTCGCCCGCATTGCAGACGCGGACCGGCGCGCGCTGCTGTTGTCGACGCCCGCCGGCTACCTGCTCAACCGCGACGAGCTCGGCGCGGTCAACCGCTCGAAGCCGGTGCTGGTGGTGCAGGGCATCGCCCATGCCTTCACCATCCCGGTGCCGTTGCAGAGCTACAGCTCGGTGACCTTGCAGCTCGGCGTCGGCGCCTCGTACCTGACCAGCGCGCCGATGGCGCCGAACGCGCCGCCGCACGCCGTCGCCACCACCCATCCGGCGCGCGGCCTCGACTGGCTGCTCACGCTGTGGTGCGAGAAGATCCAGCCGCAGGTGCCGGCGGCCGAGCTGCACCTCTACTCGGCGGTGCTCGACAAGGGTGCGCTCGGCGCGGCGGTGCCCGACAAGGTCGCACCGGTGCTCGCCCAGGCGCAGGCCGCGGCGGCGCAAGGCGTGCGCATCCTGCGGCCGGCGGCGGACCCGGAGATGGCCGATGCCTATCGCAAGGCGCGCGTCCACCTCTATCCGGGCAGCGCGCGCGACGTGCTGTGCAGCACGCTCGCCGAGTCGCAGGCGGTCGGGCTGCCGGCGGTGGCGCGGCCGCTGGGCGCGGCCGACGAGCGCCTCCGCAATGGCGTCACCGGCTACCTGGCGCCCGACGATGATGCGTTCGCCAACCTTGCGGTGCGCATGCTCGATGACCGCGAGACCTTCGACCGGCTGAGCGCGCAGGCGCGGATGGCCACGCGCGGGCCGGACTGGGCGCGCGCCGCCGAGGAGCTGGAGCACGCGCTCAAGTGAAGCTGTTGTTCATCACCGCCACCCGCATCGGCGACGCGGTGCTGTCGTCGGGCGTGCTCGACGCGCTGATCGCGCGCCATCCGGGCGCGCGCGTGACGGTGGCTTGCGGCCCGGCGCCGGCGCCGTTGTTCGCCGCGCTGCCCGGGCTCGATCGCCTGCTGGTGCTGGAGAAGCGGCCGCTCGCGGCGCACTGGCTTGCGCTGTGGCTGGCCGTTGCGCCGACGCATTGGGATTTGCTGGTCGACCTGCGCGACTCGGCGGTCTCGCGGCTGGTGCGTGCGCGCGCGCGCCGGATCCTTCGGGCGCGCGCGAACGGCGTCCACCAGGTCGAGCGGCTGGCGGATGCGGTCGGCCTCGAGACGCCGCCGGCGCCGCGGCTGTGGCTCGCGCCCGGGCACCGGCGCGCCGCGGCAGAGCTGCTCGGCGCCGGCGCGCCCGTGCTCGCTCTCGGGCCGACCGCCAACTGGCGCGGCAAGCTGTGGCCGGCGGAGCGGTTCGTCGAGCTCGGCCGCCGGCTGACCGCGGCCGGCGGCCTCATTCCCGGCGCGCGCATCGCGGTGCTCGGCGCGCCGGCAGAGTGCGTGCTCGCCCAGCCGGTGGTCGACGGCCTGGCGCGCGAGCGCGTCATCGACCTGGTCGGCCGCGTCGACCTGCCGACCGCGGGCGCCGTGCTCGAGCGCTGCGATCTTTTCATCGGCAACGATTCCGGCCTGATGCACATCGCCGCCGCGGCGGGGATTGCGACGCTCGGCCTGTTCGGGCCGAGCCGCGACGAGCACTACGCGCCGTGGGGAGCGGCGTGCGCGGCGGTGCGCACGCCCGAGAGCTTCGACGAGCTGATAGGCACGCCCGGCTACGACCACCGCACCACCGAAAGCCTGATGGGCTCGCTCGGCGTCGAGGCGGTGGAGGCTGCCGCGGGGCGGCTGTGGCAGCGCCGGCGCGCGGCGGCGTCGTGAGCGCCGCACCGGCCCCGCGTTTGTCGGCGGTGGTCACCGCGCGCAACGAGGCGGACCAGCTCGCCGACTGCCTCGCCTGTCTGGCGCCGGCCGACGAGCTGGTGGTGGTGCTCGACCGCTGCACCGATGCCTCGCCCGAGATCGCCCGCGGGTTCACCGACCGGATCGTCGAAGGCGCGTGGGAGATCGAGGGCGATCGGCGCAACGCCGGCATCGACGCCGCGCGCGGCGACTGGCTGCTCGAGGTCGATGCCGACGAGCGCGTGCCGGCGGCCCTGTTCGACGAGATCCGGGACGTGATCGCGACCGCGGCTCCGGGCTACTTCCTGGTCCCGTTCGACAACTATATCGGCGACCGCCTGGTCAAGTACGGCTGGGGCGCATCGTGGGGAGTGGGTGCGGCGCCCCGCCTGTTCTCGCGCGGCGCCAAGCGCTGGGGCGCGCAGCGTGTGCATCCCCGACTCGAGCTTCAGGGGCCGAAGCGGCGGCTCCGAACCCCGATCGCCCATCACGTCGACCGCAACCTCAACGACATGCTCGACCGCCTGAAGCGCTACACCGACGCCCGCGCCGCTGATTTGCGCGCATCCGGCGCGCCGCTGCCGCCGCTGCGCTCGGTCGCCCGGCGCAGCCTCGGGCGGTTCGTCAAGTGCTACGTCCAGCGCAAAGGCTATCGCGAGGGCGGCTGGGGGGTTGCGATCGCGGTGATGGCGGCGTTGTATCCGCTGCTCTCGCACCTCAAGGCGACGCTCGAAGGCGACCGGGACCGATAGCGACCATGCGTCTGTTGCAGGCCATCGCCGGCGCGCGCCACGGCGGCGCGGAGATCTTCTTCGCCCGGCTGGTCGCCGGCCTCGCCCGCGCCGGTGTGACTCAGCGCGTGCTCAGCCGCGCCGACGAGGCGCGCTCGGCGGCATTTCGCGCGCTTGGCATCGATCCGGTTCACCTCGCCTTCGGCGGCCTGCTCGACCGTGCCACCGGTCCCCGGTTCAGGCGCGAGATCGAGGACTTCCGGCCCGACGTGGTGCTGACCTGGATGAACCGTGCGACCTCGTTCTGCCCGCGCGTGACGCCCGCGATGCGGTTCGTCCATGTCGGCACCCCGCGCGGTTACTACAATGCCAAGCATTATCGCCGCTGCGACCGGCTGATCTGTGCCACCGAGGACATCGCCGGCTTCTACCTCGCGCGCGGCTGGGCGGCGGAGAAGGTGTGCTACATCCCCAACTTCGTGTGCCCGCAGGCGACGGCGCCGGTCGCGCGCGAGGAGCTGGAGACGCCCCGGGGCGTGCCGCTGGTCCTCGCCCTCGGCCGGCTGCACCAGAACAAGGCCTTCGACGTGCTGCTCGAGGCGATGACCCGTCTGCCGCGCCACTGGCTTTGGCTCGCCGGCGCGGGACCGCTGGAAAGGTCGCTGAAGCGCCAGGCGGAGCGGCTCGGCATCGCCGATCGGGCGAGGTTCCTCGGCTGGCGCACCGATGCCCCGGCGCTGCTCGCCGCGGCCGACGTGCTCGCCTGCCCGTCGCGCCACGAGCCGTTCGGCAACATCATCATCGAGGCCTGGGCCCAGGGCGTGCCGGTGGTGGCGGCGGCGAGCGAAGGTCCGGGGCGGATCGTGACCTCGGGCGTCGACGGCGTGCTGGTGCCGGTGGAGGACGCGCATGCATTCGCCCGCGGCATCGAGTCGGTCACCGGCGACGCGGACCTCGCCGGCCGGCTGGTCGCGGCCGGGCGCGCCGCGCACGCCGCGGCGTACAGCGAGCCGGTCGTGGTCGGCAAGTACGTTGCGTATCTCGCCAACCTCGCCGAGGCGCGGACATGTGCGGCGTAGGGGGCGTGTTCACACGCGCCGTCGAGGGCCCGTCGGAGGCGGTCCTCGATGCGCTCGCCGAAGCGCTTGCCCATCGCGGGCCCGACGGCCGCGGCCGCTATCGCGCGCGCGGCCTCGGCCTGGTGCACACGCGGCTTGCGGTCATCGACCTTCAGACCGGCGACCAACCGATCATCGAGGCGGGCGCGCGCGCCGGCGGCGCGGCGATCATCGCCAATGCCGAGATCTACAACTATCTGGAGCTGCGCGAGCAACTGGACGGCATCGCGTTCGCGACCGCCTCGGACTGCGAGCCGCCGCTGCACCTGTACCGACGCCACGGCCTCGACTTCACCCACGCCTTGCGCGGCATGTACGCGCTCGCCATCCACGACCCCGCCGCCAACGCGCTGGTGCTGGCGCGCGATCCGTTCGGCATCAAGCCGCTCTATTATGTCGAGCGTGCGGGCTATTTCGCCTTCGCCTCCGAGCCGCGGGCGCTGCTCGCCGCCGGGCTCGCCGAGCGCGCCGTCGATGCAGGGGCGCGCGACGAGACCTTGCAGCTCCAGTTCTCGACCGGGCGCGACACGGCCTTCCGCGACATCAAGCGGGTGCTGCCGGGCGAGACGATCGTGGTCAGCGACGGCCGGATCATCGACCGCCGCCGGCTGGCGGCGCTGCCCGAGGGCGGGCCGGTGGCGATCGAGGAGGGGGCGGCGCTCGCCGGTCTCGACGCCATGCTCGAGGAGACCGTCCGCCACCACCAGCGCGCGGACGTGCCCTTCGGCCTGTTCTTCTCGGGCGGCATCGACTCGACCGTGGTGCTGGCGGTGATGGCGCGGCTCAACGACCGGCCGGTGCGCGCCTACACGGCGGCCTTTCCGGGCACCGGCGTCGCCGACGAGCGCGACCAGGCGCGCAGCCTCGCGCGCGCTCTCGGCGCCGAGCATGTCGAGGTCGAGGTCACCGAGGACGCGTTCTGGCGAAGCCTGCCCGCAATCGCGGCCGCGGTCGACGATGCCTGCGCCGACTACGCGGTGGTGCCGAGCTTCGAGCTTGCCCGCGTCGCCGCGCGCGACCTCAAGGTGGTGCTGTGCGGCGAGGGCGGCGACGAGATTCTCGCCGGCTATGGCCGTTACCGCAGCGTGCTTCGCCCGCGCCTCCTGGGCGGGCGCGGCATGCGCATGCGCGGCATGCTCGACGGGCTCGACCTGTTGCGAGGCCCGCCCGCGGCCTGGCGCGACGGCATCGTCGCCGCCGAGGCGACCGCGGCGCTGCCGGGACGCAGCCGGCTGCAGGTTGCCCAGGCCAGCGATTGCGCCGACTGGCTGCCCAACGACCTGCTGGTCAAGCTCGACCGCTGCCTGATGGCGCACGGGCTCGAAGGCCGCACGCCGTTCCTCGACCGGCCGTTCGCCGAGTTCGCGTTCCGGCTGCCGGACCGGCTGAAGATCAGGCACGGCCGCGGCAAGTGGCTGCTCCGGCGCTGGCTCGAATCCCACCTGCCGGCGGCGCACCCGTTCGCGCGCAAGCGCGGCTTCACCGTGCCGGTGGCCGAGTGGATCGCGCGCCAGGGCGACCGGCTCGGCCCGCTGGTCGCCGCCCAGCCGGGCATCGCCGAGCTGTGCCGGCCCGACGCGGTGCAGGCGCTGTTCCGCCGCCCCGGCAAGCGCCCGGGCTTCGCCGCCTGGACGCTGCTGTTCCACGCCTTGTGGCACGGCATCCACATCCAAGGCCTTGAAACGGAAGGCGATGTGTTCGAGGTGCTGGCCGCTTCCGCACGCGGCGACTAAGCGTTTCGATCGCCGGGGCGACAGCGGCGGCGAAAGGGTTTATGCTCGCCGGACCGGCCGGGAGGGTATTGGCGCCCGCCGGCCGGCCGCGGCGGGGAAAGCATGGTCGGTAGCAAGACGCAGGCGACGACGAAGCGCGGTTCGCGCCTGGTCGTGGTCTCCAACCGCGTCACCCCGGTGACCGCGCGCAAGGCGTTGGCCGGCGGCCTCGCCGCGGGCGTGCTCGCCGCGCTGCGCGACAGCGGCGGCATCTGGTTCGGCTGGAGCGGCGCGGTCAGCGAGCGGCCCGCCTCGGAGCCGGCCGCCCACAGCCACGACAAGATCACCTACCTGACCACCGACCTGTCGCCGCGCGAGTTCGAGGAGTACTACAACGGCTTCTCCAACCGCACCTTGTGGCCGCTGTTCCACTACCGGCTGGACCTGAGCGTCTTCGACCGCGTCCAGTACGAGACCTATCTGAGGGTCAACCGCCATCTCGCTAGCCGCCTGCTGCCCTATCTCGAGTCCGACGACCTGATCTGGGTGCACGACTACCACCTGATCCCGTTCGCCGAGGAGCTGCGCAAGATGGGGGTGGGCGCGCCGATCGGGTTCTTCCTGCACACGCCGCTGCCGCCGGCCGACCTGCTGGTCGCGCTGCCGCGCCACGACAAGCTGCTGCGCTCGCTGTTCGCCTACGACCTGGTCGGCTTCCAGACCGACAACGACGTGCGCAACTTCCGCGACTACATCCAGCGCGAGGCCAACGGACGGCTCGGCGAGGACGGCCTGTGCACGGCCTTCGGCCGCACCATCCGCGTCGGCGCGTTCCCGATCGGCATCGACGCCGAGGATTTCGCGGCCCTCGCCGACACGCCCGAGGCGGTGCGCCAGCGCCGCATCCTCGAGAAAAGCGTCGTCGCCCGCGACGTCATCATCGGCGTCGACCGCACCGACTACTCCAAGGGCCTGCCGAGCCGGCTGAAGGCGTTCGAGCTCCTGCTCGAGAACTATCCGGTCAATCGCGGGCGCGTCCATCTGCTCCAGATCACGCCGCCGTCGCGCGAGCACGTGCCCGAGTACGGCGAGATCCTGGCCGAGATCGAGGGCCTGTCGGGTCACATCAACGGCCGCTTCGCGGAGTTCGACTGGGTGCCGATCCGCTTCATCCACAAGGCGTACAACCGGCGCATCCTGTCCGGCTTCTTCCGCGCCTCGCGGGTCGGGCTGGTGACGCCGTTGCGCGACGGCATGAACATGGTCGCCAAGGAGTACGTCGCCGCCCAGGACCCGGACGACCCGGGCGTGCTGGTGCTGTCGCGTTTCGCCGGCGCCGCGCGCCAGATGGACCGCGCCCTGATCGTCAATCCCTATGACCTCAGTCAGGTCGCGGATGCGATCCAGGAAGCGCTCGAGATGCCGCTCGACGAGCGCCGGTCGCGGTGGCGGGCGATGATGGACGACCTCAAGCGCAACGACATCGAGCGCTGGCGCGCGAGCTTCGTCGAGGCGCTGCAGTCGGCATCGGCCGAGCTCGACCGGCCCGAGGAGACGGCGGCCGAGTAGCTCATCGCTCAGCCGCCGATGGTCGACGACAGCGCCCGCCGGCCGAGCCACAGCACGAGCCACGCCAACCCCAACCCGACCGGCAGCGCCTGGATCACGAACGCCAGCCCGCCGACGCGCCAGCGGTCGCGCAGCCGGCGCCCGCCGCCGGCCGCGATCAGCGGCTCGAGCGCCGCGTCGTAGCGGAACTCGTTGGCCTGCAAGGCGAGGCCCGCAGCGAGCGCGGCATCGCCCCGGGCGGCGAACGCGCGCGCCTGGTGGGCGAGCAGCGCCGCGTTGGGCGCGGCCGGCTTGTCGCCGCCGGCGAGGTTGGTGGCTAGCGCGCGCAGGGTGTCGAGCGGCCCGCGCGGCAGGCTCCACCAGCCGAGCAGCCAGGTGTGGAGGCTCGCCCACAGCGCCACCCGGTCGGCGCAGCTGCGACAAAAGGCGCCTTCGATGACCTCGACTTGCGACCGCGTCAGCCTGCCGGTCACCTTGCGCAGCCGGACGTAACGCGGCTGGGCGCTGACCGTGGCGCAGCGCCGGCAACGCACCGGCGCGTATCCGGTCTCGCGCGCCCGCGCGGGGCGGGCCGGGCCGGCGCGCGGCGCTTCCGCCTTGGTCTCGGCGGCCGGGCGCGCGCTCGACTCGAGGGTGCGGCACAGCGCGTCATACTCGCCTCGCCGATGCGCATCGCTGAGCACGTGATAGGCCTCGGTGAGCGTGCGGAAGGTGGTGCCGTCGCCGGCGCCGCCGGTGTCGGGATGCATTTCCTTGGCGCGCGCGCGATAGGCGCGCTTGACCTCCGCCGCACTCGCCTCCGGCGTGATGCCGAGCGCCGCATAGTAGCCCTTGACGTCGCCGAGGCTCATGCGCGCGGCGCGCGCGGCCGCGGCTCACGAGATGTACAGGCCGCCATTGATGTGGATCGTCTCGCCGGTGACGAAGCTCGCGAGATCGCTGCACAGGAACAGGATCACGTTGGCCACCTCCTCGGGCCGGCCGAGGCGCTTCATCGGCGTCAGCTGCATCAGCAGGTCGCCTTGGACCTTGAGCAGCGGCTGGATCAGCGGCGTGTCGATCAGGCCGGGCGAGACCGCGTTCACGCGCACGTTGCGCGGCGCGAGCTCGATCGCGATCGAGCGCGTCAGGCTGAGCACGCCGCCCTTGGCGGCCGAATAATGAGCATGCTGGAACGAGCCCCGATGCGCCGCCATCGAGGCGATGTTCACGATCGCGCCGCCGTCGCGGATGATGCGCTGGATCGCGCGGCAGAAGTGGAACGCGCCGTCGAGGTTGATGGCGATGGTCTGGCGCCATTGCGCGTCGGTCATGCCGGCGGTGAGCTGGTCGAGATAGAGGCCGGCGCCGGTGATCAGGAAGTCGGCGCTGCCGAACCGCTGCTCGCACAGCGCGACGGTGGCCTCGACCGCGGCCGAGTCGGTGACGTCGCACCCGGTCGCGACCACGGTCTTGCCCGCAGGGTCGAGCCCGGCGGCGAAAGCGGCGATGCCGTCCCGGTCGAGGTCGCTCAGCACCATGCGCGCGCCGCAGCCGTGGAACGCGCGCGCGATCGCGCGGGTGATGCCGCCGTTGGCCCCCGACATCACCATCACCTTGTCGCTGAAATCGAACATCCTGCCTTGCCCTCCCTTGAATATGGATGCCTCTGCGAGCCGTGACAGGGCGCCGCCTCAGCCGCGCTCCTCGCCGAGGAACGCCTCCAGGGCGGCGCGCATCGCGCGCTCGTCGGGATCGAAGCCGAGCCACAGCCGCAAGGCTTCGACGCCCTGGGCGATGATCCAGTCGACGCCGGTGCAGGCCGCCGCGCCGGCGGCGCGCGCCTCGCGGCACAGCCGGGTCGGCTCGGGCCGGTAGATGGCGTCGATCACGTCGAGGTCGGCGCGCAGCAGGTCTGCGGGCACCGGGGTCGAGTCGTTGTCGGGGTACATGCCGACCGGGGTGGCGTTGACCAACAGGGCGGCGCCGGCGAGCGCGGCGGCGAGCGACTCGCGCTCGGCGCCCGCGACCGTCACCGTCGTCGCGCCATGTTCAAGGTCCCCGGCCAATGCCTCGCCGCGCGCGGGCGTGCGGTTGGCGATGACCAGCTCGCCATAGCCTGCCCGGACCAGCGCCACCGCCGCCGCCCGCCCGGCGCCGCCGGCGCCGAGCAATACTGCGCGCCCACGCGCCCGCGCGGGTAGCGTTGCGATGCAGCGCAGCACGCCGTCCACGTCGGTGTTGTGGCCGACCAGCCGCCGGCCAGCGCCGACCACCACCGTGTTGACCGCTCCGGTGGCGCGCGCCGAGCCGGCGAGCTCATCGAGCATCGCCACCACCTGCGGCTTGAACGGGATGGTGATGCACAGCCCGATGCAGCCCGCGGCGACCACGCCCGTGAGCGCGCGCTCGAGGTCCTCGGCCGCGGGCGAGAATGGCACGAACACCACGTCGAGGCCCGCCGCCTCGAGCGCGGCGTTGTGGATCAGCGGCGACAGCGCATGGCCGATCGGCCGGCCGAAGATCGCCAGCACGCGGGTCTTGCCGGTGATCGGCGGGCGCGCCGCGGCGCTCATGTCATTATCCGGCCGCCGGTGAAGGGGCGCTTGATCCGGTCGCTGACGGGATCGAAGGCGTGATCGGGGTTCCGCGGCATGGCGCGCGGACTGTGCCACCGATCGGGGAGTATGTCATCCGGTCCGCCCGACGCGGGCCGGTCGCCGGTCGCCGGTCCGATCCGCCACGCTATATTGTGCTCACGCGGAGCTCGCCATGCCCGGTTCGTCGCAGCAATCCTGGAGCCTGATCTATTTCGCCATCGGCGGCGGGTTCGCGCTCGCGTTCCTGGTCGCCATCCTCGCGCTCAGCCGGGCGCGCGCCCGGCCGTATTGGCTGTTCGCGGTGCTCGCGGTGCCGGTCGTCGCCCTGTTCGCCAATCCCGACTGGCGCCTGTATTCCGCCCACGCGCTGTACCACTACAGCATCGTCTACCAGATTTTCGAGCATGGCGTGCCGCCGTCGCTGCCGCTGGCCGCGGGCGTCGACCTCAAGTATTTCTATGCCATTCATTTCGTCATCGCCCAGCTGATGAGGCTGTTCGCCTTCCCGCCCGCCTGGGCGTTCGCGACCCTGGGCGTGGCGTGCCTGTTGGCGATGGTGCTGGTGCTCGACCGCCTGGCGCGACGCGTCTCGGACGACATTCCCTACCGCTGGCTGGTGCTGACCGTGATCCTGTTCGGCTCGGCGGTGCTGGTCGGCGATCCGATCGGCCGCGCCCTGGCGAACACGGGCGTGATCGTACGCGAGGGGCGCCTCGACCTGCTGCACAAGTTCATCGACATCAACAACAACCAGCTCGGCCTGGTGCTGTACGCGCTGGCGTTCCTGGGCCTGGTCAACCTGGTGGGCGAGGGCGGGCGCGAGCGCGCCGGCCTGGTCCAGTTCGCCACGGGCTACGTGCTCGCCGGCGTGTTCTATCCGCCGGCCTGGCTCGGGGTGTGCATCGCGGCGGCGGTCGCAGTCGGCCAGATGGTCGCGCTCACGCGGCCGATCCCGTGGCGCAAGATCGCGCAACTGTCGGCGATCGGCGTGGTCGGCCTGGCGGTGCTCGCGCCGTGGCTCCTGTCGCTGACCGTCGGCAAGTCCGCCGACAGCGCGATCCGCCCGACCCTCGGCCTGCTCGCGCGCAACGCGCCGATCCTGGCCGCGGCGCTCGCCGTTCCCGTGCTGCTCGCGCTTTACAAGTCGGAGCTTCTGGTCAGGCACTTTCGGGAGCGGCCGCGGCTGTTCGGGTTTCTCGCGCTGTCGATGATCGTGCTGCAGGCGGCGTTCCTGCTCGTCTACCTGCCGACCGATGCCGAGTACAAGATGATCAACTTCGCCTCGGTGCCGCTGGGCTTGATGTTCGCGCTGGTGCTGCGCCAGATGTTCGACCAGGTGCGCGTGTTGGCGACCGTGGTGCTGTTCCTGGTGCTGCTGCCGTTCAGCCAGAAGATCGGCACCTATCTGGTGTTCGGCTGGCCGGTGTCGGACCCGGCGACCACGGCGGGACGCTACATTGTCGACCGGGTGCCCGCGCAGCAGGCGCTCTACCAGTGGATCGCCGCCGAGTCGCCCGACGACGCGGTGTTCATCGACAGCTACGTGACCGTGCCGGCGTTCGCCAGGCGGCCGCTGCTGATCGGCACCGAGTTCCGCCGCGAGCGCGGCGAGCTCCACGTCGCCGGCGAGATGGGCTTGCGCAAGGACGGCTGGGGACCTGTGATCGACCTCATGTTGCAGATCAACGGCGTCGATCCCGACCTCGCCGCGCGGCGGCTTGCCATCGCCGGCGAGTTCCTGGCCGAGACCGACCGGCGGTTGTCCGACGAGGTGTTCGCCGCCTTGCGCGGCGAGGTCCCGGGCCGCCCCGTCTACGTCGTCGCGCGCCACGGCGCGGTGATCACCCGGCTCGCCCGCGACCGGCGCTTGACCTCGGTGTTCCAGAACCGGGCGGCGACGCTGTTTCGGATCGCCGCCGCCGGCTGACGGGCGAACGTGAAGCCCGACACGCTCGCGCGTTTCGCCGCGCCGCAGGGGATCGGAGTCGGCCGTGCCGCCCGCCCGGCGCTCGCGCTCGCCGGCGTGGTCGCCCTTGCCGCGGTCGCCCGCATCTGGGGTCTCGACCGGCATTCGCTGTGGCTCGACGAGGCGTTCAGCTATCACTACTCGGGCCTGTCGCTGCACGACATCTGGCGGGCGATGCCGCTCTACGAGAGCCACCCGCCGGTCTACTTCACGATCCTCAAGGCCTGGCGGGCGGCGTTCGGCGACGGCGAGGCGGCGATGCGCGGCCTGTCGGTGGCGGCCGGCACGGCCACGGTGGCGCTGGTCTATCTGCTCGGCCGCCTTGCCGGCGGGCGGCGAGACGGGCACCGGATCGGGGCGTTCGCGGCGCTGCTGTTCGCGATCTCGCCGCTGCACCTCGACTTCGCCCAACAAGCGCGGCCCTATGCCCTGATCATACTTGCCACGGCAACCACCTTGTGCGGGGTCGCCTGGCTGCTGCGACATCCGGCGGTCGCCCGCTCGCCGTGGCTCGGCCTCGCGGCGATGCGCGCCCACCCGCGGCGCGCGCCGCTGCTGCGCCGCGGCCTCGCCGCCTGGGCGGCGACCGCGCTCGGCGTTGCGGCGGCACTGTGGCTGCACGACACCGTGCTCGTGTATGCGGCCGCCCTGGGTTTGTTCGGGCTGTGGCTCGCCTGGCGCTGGGGCTGGCCCAGGTCCTTCGTCGCTAACCTGATGATCGCGGGCGCCGCCGCGCTGGCGCTGTGGCTGCCGTTCCTGCCCACCTTCGCCGTCCAGCTCGCCGGCGTGTCGCGTGCGTTCTGGATGCCTGACCTGACCTGGCAGGCGGCGCTGGCGCCGGTCGGCTTCCTGATGGACGTCCGCTTCGTCCGCCCGCTCACCGCGGCGCCGGTGCTGGTGTTGCTGGCGCTCGCCGGCGCCCGCGGCGTCGCCGGCCGGTCGGGGGCGCCGATGGCCGCGCTGCTGATCGGCGTCGCGGTTGCCGGCTACGGCCTGATGCTGCTTTTCTGCCTGCTCGTGCAGACAGTGCTGGTCGAGCGGACCCTGATCTGGATGAGCGTGCCGTTGCTGGTGCTGGTCGCGGCGGGCGTGGTCGGCCTCGAGCGGCGGGCGCTGCGCGCCGCCTCGGCCGTGGTCGTTCTCGGCTTCTCGATCTGGGGCGCGCTGGTCTTTCAGCTTGCCTATCAGCGCGAGCCTTGGCGCGACATCGCCGCCCGCATCGGCGGCCAAGCCGTCGCCGGCGACGTGGTGGTCGTGATGCCCAACAGCCTGGCGCTGCCGCTCGCCTACTATCGCGACCGGCTGGGCGATCAGGTCGCGGTGCACGCCATGCCCGCGGCGTTCCCCGAGATCAGCCCCGACCGCGCCTATCCGACCAGCGTGCTGGCCGAGCCCGCGTTCGTGCGCGCGGACCTGCCCGCGCTCGATGCGGCGATCGCGGGCGCCGGCAGCGTCTGGGTGATCACGCGCCTGGACGATATCTTCGATCCCGACCGGCTGGTGCTCGGCCACATGCGCCAAGTCAGGACCGAGACCGAGCACTGGCCGGTCAGCGGCTATCTGCACGTCCACAGGTTCAGATAGGCGCCTGGTGGGCGGCATGGCCGAGATCGTGACAGCGGGCGCAAGCGCGCGCCGGACCACCGTCGCGCTGGCGGCCCTGGTCGCCGTCGCGGCGGCGCTGCGCGCGTGGGGGCTCGAGCGGCAGTCGCTGTGGATCGACGAGGCTTACGCGTACTGGTTCAGCAGCCAGTCCCTGCACGATTTGTGGCAGGTCTTTCCCGCCCACCACAACCACCCGCCGCTGTTCATGACCATGATGAAGGGCTGGCGCTGGCTGCTCGGCGACGGCGAGGCGGCGATGCGCAGCCTGTCGGTGGTGCCGAGCGTGCTGACCGTGCCGGTGGTCTTCGTCATGGGCCGGCTCGCCGGCGGGGCCGCGCGCGGCGCGCAGACCGGGCTGCTCGCGGCGCTGGTCTTCGCGCTGTCGCCGTTGCACATCGACTACGCGCAGCAGGCCTACGTCTACACCTGGTTCACCCTCGGCGCCGGCCTGTCGCTCGCCGGCGCATTCTGGCTGCTGGTTCATGCTCGCGCGGCGGAGCGCCCGTGGCTCGACCTGCGGCGGGACACGCACCGTGCCGGCGAGGCGCGGGCAACCGGCGCCTGGGCGGCGACGGTGATCGGCTCGGCGCTCGCGCTGTGGATGCACAATGTCGCCGTCGTCTACGTCGCCGCGCTCGGCCTGTCGGCGGCCTGGATCGGCTGGCGCGACGGCAGGCCGCGCTGGTATTTCGCCAACCTCGTCCTGGCCGGGCTTGCCGTGCTGGCGGTCTGGTCGCCGTTCGCGGCCAAGTTCGCGGCCCAGGTCGGGGTCGTCTCGGGAAACTTCTGGGTCGAGGACGTCACCCTCGCCTCGGCGCTGCAGTTCATCCCGTTCCTGTTCGAGATCCGCTTCACCTGGCCGATCAAGGGCTCGGTGCTGCTGGTCCTGCTCGCCGCGCTCGGCCTGTTCGCGATCTCGCGCTGGGGGCGGCGCGACCTGACCCGGCTGATGCTCGGCGTGGCCGGCCTCGCCTACGCGCTGCTGCTCCTGTACTCGCTGCTGGTGCAGTCGATCCTGGTCGACCGGCTGCTGATCTGGGTCAGCCTGCCGTTCTATGTCGCGGTGGCCGCGGGATTGGTCGCGATGCGCCGGCGCTGGCTGAGGGTGCTGCTGGTGGTCGCGATCGTCGCCCTCAGCCTGCAGGGCTACGTCAACTACCAGAGGGGATTCGAGCGCGAGCCGTGGCGCAACATCGCCGCTCACCTCGCCGAGCATGCAGGCCCCGACGACGTGGTCGTGAACCTGCCCAACGACAACGTGATTCCGCTCGCTTACTATCTCGACGCCGGCGGTGGCTCGCTCAAGCTCGTCGGGCTGCCGGTGCCGTACCCCTCCTTCGATGAGAGCCGGTTGAGCCCGGTCGGCGTGATCTTCACCCCGGCGGTCGAGGCGGCGGACCTGGCGCGGCTCGACGAGGTGACCGAGGGGGCGGCGGCGGTGTGGTACGTCGCGCGCGAGACCCGCCTGTTCGACCCCGACCAGATCGTGCTCCACCATTTGCAGAAGACGCGCCGGCTCGCCTGGCATTGGCCGGTGCGCCAGCACATCGACGTCTACTGCTTCGAGTGAGCCTCCGCCGCGAACCCGGCCTCCGGCACGTAGTAGGCGGACATCGCCGCCATGCGCACGGGACGCTCCTCGCCCGGGACCGGGTGGGTGTTGACGTACTCCCAGACGACCGTGCCGGAGGCGAGGTCGATCTCGACGATCTGGCCCTGGTCGGCGAGCGCAACCAGGGCGCGGCGGCCGTCCGGGTGCAGGTCGATATGCCCGGCGAACACCGTTGCGAACCGGCCCGCGCCGCTGCCGCCCGGCACCGGATAGACGGTGCGCACCGCATTCGTCGCCAGGTCGATCTCGACCAGGCGGCTCAGGTTCTCGGGGTCAAGCCCGCCCTTGTTGTCGAAGGCGAGGACTTTGTTCGCGCCACTGAATCGCGGGCTGTGCTGCGCCAGCGTCCGCCCGGCGAGCAGCCACTTGACCCGGCCCGAGGTGCCGTCGAGCACCGCCAGCGCGTTGCTGGTCCGCAGCGAAACCAACAGGTCGCCCGCGGCGAGGCCCGGATATTCGGACGCGAGCCGGGGGGAAAGCACGCGCACGTCGTTGAGGTGGGTCGGGTCGCACTGCTCGGAGGCGAGCGCCTCCGCGTGATGAAGCAGGCCCGGATAATCGGCCGCGAGCAGGGCCTTCAGGACCGGCAGCTCCCTGAGCAGCCGCCCGTCGGCGTCGAGCACCTTGATCTCGTCGTCGTAGACGAAGCCGGTCTCGCAGGTGATCTCGACGCCGCCGCCGAGCGCTACCGGCGCCGGCGCCAATCGTTGCGACGGCACATAAATGCGCCCCCCTTCGTCGAGCGAGAACCAGTGATGGCTGAGGTTCTGCTGCCGCCATAGCAGATTCCCGGCCTTGTCCAGCTTGGCAATGCCGATGGCGTAGGGGAATGCGCTCGAGCTCTGGTAGGAGACGAGCAGGTCGCCGTTCGCGAACAGGTGCAAGCCCATCGGCACCAGCCGGTCGAGCGGCCCGGCCCCGGCCTCGCGCGCGCGCTCGCCCCACAGCAGGTCGAGGTCGAGCGGCCAGGCGTGCACGACGCGCCCTTGCCGGTCGATGATCCAGGCGAGGCAGCCCTGCTCCGGGCACTCGCTCATGAGCTCGTAAGGGCCGCCCCCGACCAGGATCAGGTGATCGTTTTCGGTAGCATTTCCGTGTGCAATGACAGTTGGTTGTGAGTAGTCCTTATCATATCCCATGAACACAGTCGGCTGCCCGACGCCGAGCGCGGGAAGAAGCGCCCGGAGCGCCAGGCGGGCGTCCCGGAACTGCCGGTACGGGAACACCTCGAAGGTCGTGGTCGTGGCCGCGCCGGCGATGAAGGCGAGCGCGCACAGGCCGATCAGGAACACCGCGCGCGCCATCCGCCCTCGCTCGTTTCCGGCGGCGTCACACAGCGCGCGCGTCGCCGGCCGCGTGCGCGGCATCGGCGGCGTATCCGAGCCGCCGCGCGACCGCGTCCGTCGCCGCGGCGATCGCCTGCCGCTCGTGGTCCGAGAAGTCGGGCCGGTAATAGTCCGGGCGATGCAGCCGGCGGGCCTGGGCCTCGACCAGTGCCGCGCCGGCCTCCAGCCGGCAATGCGCATACACCGCTCGCAGCGTCGTCTCGGGCCGGTCGCACAGGTCCTCGTAGCGGACGATCATGGTCGCCTCGGCCAGACCCGGGTGGGCGCCGATGCGGTCGAGGACGAAGCCGTACACCTGCGCCCATTGCAGCGCGTAGCCGGCGGCGTCCTCGCCCGCGGCCCACAGGCGGCGCACCTCGTCCGCCGCGCCGCGATCGCCGAGCTCGAGCGCGCGCCGGTCGAGCCCGAACTCGAAATGCCGCAGCCTCTGCATGTGCGCGAGGATGCGCGCATCGCGCTGCTCCTCGCGGCAGAACAGGCGGTGCTGCTTGACCAGTGACGCGACATGGGCCTCGGGGTGGCGGACGGGGATGACGAAGCGCGCATCGGGGAACAGCTCGTAGAGGTAGCCCAGCCGGGCGACGTGGTAGTTGTTCTTCGCCACGTACCGGCGGCCGCCGCGCACCAGCAGGATCTTGCGCAGGTGGTCGCGGTAGAAGCGGTCGAACGCGGCATCCCGGTCCGCGAAGCGTTGGTTCCAGAGCACCTCCTCGAACGCTTCCGGGCTTTCGGGCGTGACCAGCAGGCCGTCCTTGTGCGCCCGCTCGACGGGCTCCGCCGCGCGCCGCGGGACCAGCTCCAGGAACGCGTTCCACCACAGCGGCACCTGGATCGGCGGGACGTCGCGGTAGCTGTGGGTCGCCACCTCGGGATGCGCTGCCAGCACCTCCAAGAGGATCGTCGATCCGGCGCGCGCGAGCCCGGTCACGTAGATCGGGCCGACGATGGGGATCGCCTCGAGCCGGGCCGCGTACCATCGGCTTTCCAGCGCCGCGAGACGCGTCAGGAGGCCGTGCGCGCGCTCGACGAGGGCGCCGAACCGGTGGCGGCTCGCCGACATCTCGATGGCGTTCGGTGGCGTTTCGGACATCGACCGCGTGCGTGGGACGGTGCCGGCGGCAACCGTGGGCCGGACCTAGAGCCCAATCTAGCCCGGTCCCGGCCGATGTCCACGCATGCTGGGCCGCGCGGTCCTCGGCGGCTATCATCGCGGCCGGCGAGCGACAACGGGGAGGAGACGATGGCGGCCTATCTGATCGCGCAGATCGAGGTGACCGACCAGGAGGCGTTCGATGCTTACCGGGCCAAGGTGCCGGCGACGATCGCGAAGTATGGCGGGCGTTACCTGGTCCGGGGCGGGGCGATCACGACGCTGGAGGAAAGCCCGCCCAAGCCGCGCGTGATCGTGCTCGAGTTCGAGTCGGTGGCGGCGGCGAGGCGCTGGTACGAGTCGCCGGAGTATCGGCCATTGATCCCGATGCGCCGGAGGGCCGCCGACGGGCCGGTGATGATCGTCGAGGGCGCCTGATCGGCAGCAACGAGGGGCGCTTCCCGGCTTGAGGGAAGCGCCCCGTTCCGCTGCGCCCGGGCCCTGGCCCGGCGCTTGGTTCCGTGCTCAGGCGGCCTTGCCGCCCTCGATCACCTTGTGCGTGCCGGCCTCGGCGCCGATGGCGATCTTGCGCGGCCTCTTCTCCACGGGAATCTCGCGCGACAGCTCGACATGGAGCAGCCCGTTCTCAAGCTTGGCGCCGCTGACCTTGATGTGGTCGGCAAGCTGGAACCTGCGCTCGAACGCGCGCGTCGCGATGCCGCGGTGCAGGAAGGTGTGCCCGGCGTCCTCGCCCGCGATGCGGCCGGAGACCACCAGCATCTCGTCGGTGACGGTGACGTCGAGCTCGTCCTCGCCGAAGCCGGCCACCGCCATGGTGATCCGGTAGGTGTCCTCGTCGAGCTTCTCGATGTTGTAGGGCGGATAGCCGGTGCCGCCGTCGAACGCCTGCGACGCCTCCTCGAGCATCCGGTTGAGGCGGTCGAAGCCGACGGTGGTGCGGAACAGGGGGGTAAGGTCGAAGGTACGCATCACATATCCTCCAGTGAGCAATATGTTGCCTGGGGCCCGCCGACGGCGCAGCCCCTTACGATCATTGCCCGCGGGCCCGAATTGGCGCCCGCCGGCGATCTTCAGATAAGCATCTCGGCGTCGTATTCAAGGGTTCGGACGGGCCAATTCGGGCCGCTTCCGCCGGCCTCTTCAAAACGGAGTACAATCGCCATTACATTGTGTAATTATATAAGAATATAAGGCGTATTTAATATATTAGAATAAGTTAAATCCGAGCGGTTTCTCCGCTCCACCCGAGGCCGTGCGGCAACGTACCGGCCGGACCGGAGTTGTCGGCCTGGACACGGACTCCGCGTGCGGGCAAGGTGGCGCGCCCCGACGTCGGGGCCAAGACCGGAACTTGCGGGAGGGGGCAGTTGGCAAGACCGTTGCGCGCCATGATCCGCCGGCGCGAGCCCGCGTTCGGCACCTTCGTCGGCGAGTTCGACACCCCGGGCATGGGCCACATCCTCGCTGCCGCGGGCTGCGACTTCGCGTTCCTCGACATGGAGCATTCCGGGCTGACCTTGGCCTCGGTCAAGGGCGCGGTGCGCCATTACGAGGCCGCCGGCGTGGCGCTGATCGTGCGCCCGCCGTCGAAGGCCTACGACCACATCGCGCGGGTGCTCGACACCGGCGCCGAGGGGGTGTGCCTGCCCTGCGTCGGCAGCGCCGAGGAGGCGCGCGCGATCGTCGCTTCCGCCAAATACCCGCCCGCGGGCGAGCGCGGCATCGGCCTCCAGCTCGCCCACGACAACTACGTCCGCGGCGAGGTCGCCGCCAAGCTCGCCGCCGCCAACCGGCGGAGCTGCGTGGTGCTGCAGATCGAGTCGGCAGAAGGCGCCGAGAACGCCGACGCCATCGCCGCGGTGCCGGGGGTCGATGCGTTGTGGATCGGCCACTACGACCTCAGCGCCTCGCTCGGCATCGCCGGCCAGTTCGCGCATCCCGATTTCCTGGCCGCGGTGCGCCGCGCCATCGACGCCTGCAAGCGGCACCGGCGCGGGCTCGGCATGGTGGTCGGCTCGCCTGAGCAGGGCCTCGACATGATCGGCGCCGGCTTCAACCTGATCGCCTATTCGGGCGACGTGTGGCTGTTGCGCGACGCGCTCAGCGCCGGTATCGATGCGATGCGCGACGGCGCCCGCGTGCGCCTGGGCGCGGAAACCGGCAGGGGCAAGGCATGAGCAAGTTCCGGGTCGCCATCTCGGGCGACTCCCTTGCGGTCGCGCTCCCCGGCGATCCCGTGAAATAGGCGCCGGCCGCACGCGTCAGTCGCGACAATGATCGAGCGACCGCGTCACGGCGCCAGCGGTTCAGCGATCGATCCGCCGTCCGCTTCCATCAGGCGCGCGGCCGCGATCGGGTGCATCGATGCACCAGGGCTCCATCGCCGTGCGCACCACGAGCATTACCCCGAACAGCTCCGGGTTGAAGATCTGGTTGGCCGCGGTGGACAGGATCCCCTGCTCGCAGTAGTGCGGCTTCGCGCCGTCTCCGGCGCAGGCGCAAAGGAGTGCTACCGACAGAGTGATCAAGACGCGACAATTCATCGCCCGCGCGCTGCTGCACGACCGGTCCGCGACCTCGACCGGCGGGCCTGCGGCACACGCGCGCCGGACTCCCAAGGCGCGCTACCCGCATACATGATCCTCGACGTCCTGGGAGGCGAGGCCGATCAGGAATCCCATCGGCGCGAAAAACACCCCGGCGATTGCCATCAGGGGGTAGTTGGCAGGATTGCATGCGAACACGTCGCCGTTCGCACACGCCTCGGCCATGTCGTCCATGGTCGCGAAGAAACCCATCGAGAACTCGGCCGCGGCCTCGACCCTTCCGCAGGACTCCGCCTGTTGCGGGGAGTCGGCCGCAATGCTCGCGGTGTTAGGCTCTGTGCTGGCGCACCCCGAGACCATCAAAGCCGAGGCGAGAATTGAAAGGCCAAAGCGAGTCGTCGTGAAAAGCTGAATCATGGCAGTCCTCCATTTCAACTTGGATCGCCGGGTTGCACTGCAATGCAGGACTCATCCAGCACATCGCGTTCTCCGCCGTCCTCCCCCATCTCATGCCGCACGCCGGCCGCGGCTACAAGCCATAGCGAAGAGACCATCGAACTGTCATCGTCAAGCCGGGTCGGTGTTATTCGCTGATGTCATGGCCTTTCTCGCGAAGACAGTCCTTGAACGTCTCCTCATAAGCCCGATCTTCCGCGGACGCCGCATACTCTAACGTGAGCCAGGCGCCGAGGCCGCCGGTCAGAATCGCAATCGTCTCTGCCTCGTCTGACATTTCGGCAACCCTGTCGAAGGCGGCTCTACGGGCTCGCGCTTGGCATTCGCTCTTGTGAACTTCAGAGATGTCTTCCGGGGGTGAATAGGAGAACCGCTCATCCCCGGCGGGCCGCGCAAAGGCGCAACCGCTCACGGCATAGGCAGTCAGAACAACTGCAATGCCACAGCTAAGTCGCGTCATGCCATGACCAACCGAGGAACGCAAGCGCAGCGCTCGGGGATGTCCCGCGCAGCCTGAACGCAACTGCTTGGGTTGACTCTCGTGACATTGCAACATGTTTGCTACATCCTTTTCCCGAGGACGACTTCTCCGGTATCCGCGTCCTCCATCCATACGAACGACGTGTACCCAGGGTGGGACCAACAGAAAATCGGAAAGCACGTGTCCTCCTCAACGTTGTAGGTTCGGCCCGCCAATAGGTTGACTTCACCAACTGCCAAGGCAGTGGTACTCTTTCGTCCCCTGTGTCGAAGGCTGATGTAGTATGTACCCGGCAGAAGCATAATCTTATTGGGGAAATCAAACGTGCTGGCCGCCCCGGACGGTGCCGAATAAATTTTTTTGCTCTCGGAATTTATCCATGTCACGCAACTCCAGCACCCCGCACCCTGATCGATGATTGCGACCTCGTTCTCGGGGCGAGGTGTGCCGTCGTAGGCGCTCAACTCCGGGCCGGCGTGATTCCAGTACACTCCGCAACCCGACACGCACAGGGTCGCGAGGATAAGAACGCTCCTTGAAAGGGCCGAGCGAAGCATTATTCACCTCCTGACAGTCGCCGGGCCGTCGGCGCTCGAAGCGGCTTCGCGAGCGATGAGCGGCCGGCGATTAAGGCGATGGCCAAGGGCCTTGCGATCGAGCGGTTCACGGCTGCGCCCCACCATAAGGTCGGTCGCTGGTGCGCAATTCCGCCGCGATCTGGTCGTCGGCGATCACGGCGGACTGCTTCTGCTGCTCGAGCTCGGCGAGACTCCGGTCCGAGGCCGCCTTCAGGGCGGCCTTGTTGTCCTCGCAGTCGTTCCTGGTCTGGCGGCCAGCCGAGGCTTGCGCGCAGCTCCGGTCAAATTGCTCCTCGACGAGCCTGAACTTGGCTTCGATGTCCTCGGCGCGCGTGGCAAAGAACCGGTCGCGGGCCTCCGCGGTGGGGAAGCTCGCAGGATACAAGGCAAATCGAACCGTCTCCGGATACTCGCTCATCGAGCCCGAGGCCGCGTCGACGACGAGGCCGACTCCGCCGCCGAGGAGCCCGAACAGAATGTTCCCCGCCGCCCAGCCGGAGGTGCCCGAGGCAACGGTCTGGCGGGTATCCAGGTAGCCGTCGCGGGTGCAGGCGATCTCAAGGCCATTGGCGCTCTTGCTGATCTGGATCGTGCCGGGCGTGCTGCTCACGGCGCCGACCATCGCTCCGTCGCGCGAGATCTCGCATTTGGCGCGGCCCGGGTCGGTGGCGACCGTAAAGGGCTGCGTCGACCCTTTGACCACCGTCGCGCAGGCGTGCAGGAACGGGGCGGCAAGGATGACGAGCGCGACGGCGAGGACATTGGTTTGCCGGCTCATGATGTCGGCCTCCTGTTGTCGGACGGCCCGCAGGCCACACTGGGAATCCCGAAATGGCGCCGCTCGCTGCGCGCGTCCGGATCGACGTCGTCGGCCACGTCGTCATGCAGGGCGCCGTGCGCGTCGCTGACCATGGTCGGGCGGAAGTACGCCTCGAAGCGCGCCGGCAGGCGCATGAACGGCCGGTACAGCGGATCGAGCTCCTCGGTGCTGGCGAGGTAGGTCCGGCGCGGGCGGCGCAGCCGCAGCCTGAGCGGCGAGGACGCGAACGTCTCGTTGCTGATCAACGCGCTCGTGACCATGGCGGCGAACAGCTGCAGCGGCGTCAGCCGGCGCCGATAGTGGCGGAGGAAACGGACCGCGTGTCTCAGCACGCGCGTGCGATAGCCGCGCAAGGACGGCAGGTCGCGGGCGAACCCTACCGCCTCCTCAAGCCGGTCGAGCGACCGCAGCGCCAAGGTCACTCCGTCGAGATCGCGCAACCTGACATGCGGCAGGAGCCGATGCTGAGCCAAGCAATCGTAAAAGTACGGCGTGCCGAGCAGAGGGATGGACAGGGTGAAGTACGCCGGCAGCGTGATCGTCGGCGTGTCCAGCAGCAGCCCGATCTCGGCCCTCAGCTTCTCGAGGCGGCGTACGCTTGGATCGAGCATGATGCCGTAGCTGAACAGCACGCCCGCCTCGAGGCAGGTTCGGATCATCTCCAGCTGGGGCACCACGGTGCTGTGGCGCTTGTTGTGGGCGCGCAGGGTCTCCGCGTCGAGGGACTCGACGCCGCTGAACAGCGACTGGCATCCCGCCTCGCGCACCAGATCGAGGTTCTCGCGGCGGGCGAAGAAGTCGCCCGTGACCAGCGCCGACCAGCCGTCGATCCGTCCGCTGCGATAGAAGTCGCGAAGCAGGGCGACGCGGTCGAGGAAGAACCTGCGGTCGTTGCCATAGAAATTGTTGTCGATCAGGACGATCTGCTTTTTGCCTACCGCCTCGATCTGGCGCTTCAGGTAGTCGATCTCGTAGTGCCGGTAACGGCCGCCTTCGCCCGTGAGCGAGCAGAAGCCGCAGCGGAAGTTGCAGTTGCGGCTCGACTCGACGTAAGCGACCAGGCGGTGCGGGTCGGCGAGATCGAAGCGGGGGAACATCTCCTCGGCGACGTGGGCGGGGCCGAGCGCATCGCGCGCCACCTCCTGAAGGGCCTCGATGTCGCCGGTGCACGGATAGTCGAAGAAGCGCGCCGCCCGCCGGGGCAGGGCGCGGATCGCCGGCCCGCCGGCGGCGACGATCACGCGCGGATTGAGTGTCCGGGCGTAAGCGGCCAGATGCAGCATCCGGTCGAACGACGAGGTCACGCCCGTGAGCACCAGCAGATCGGGCGAGCCGAGTAGGGCGGCGTCGTGGAGCGGGCCGCTGTATTGCTCGTTGTAGAGACGGACCTCAGTGGTCGAGCGCTCGAACGCGCCCGCCAGGAAGACGTGTCCCATCGCGCGCGGCACGCGGTGCGGGCTGCCGGCCGTCCGCCGGTACTCGTCGAAGAAGGCGTTGACCACCAGAACGCGCTTGCCCATCGCACCTCACCCCAGTTCGCGCGTCGCCCATGCCCGGCCGGCGCCACTTGCCACGTGCGGAGAGTCTTCCCGGGCGCCGTCATGGTGGCGTACGCTGGCGCCGCCGCACGGCGTCAAATCCTCGTCAGGGCGGCGCAAATCCGGGTCACCGCCGCGCAGCGTCGGCACTCGCGGGCCGAGAAACCCCGTTTGCCCAAGCCCCGCCCGGGGGTAAGCTTGAGCGCCGTCGCCGAAGGGCGCGAGACAAGGGGTGGCGAATCACGTGGCGATAGCGGGCGTTTCCGTACGGCTGCTCGGCAGGCTCGAGGTCCGTTCATGCGAGGGGGCCGAGATCCCCGTGCCCGGTCGAATGGCCCAGGCGTTTCTCGGTTACCTCGCCGCGCATTCGGAGCTGGCTGAGGGCCGCGAGACCCTTGCCGGCTTGTTCTGGGGCGACCGCTTTCGTGACCAGGCGCGCCACAGCCTGCGCCAGACCGTGCTGGTGTTGCGCAAGGCTTTCGAGGATGCGGGAGCGCAGGCGCTGGCGGCCGACGCCCATAGCGTCGCGCTCGACCCCGCAGTCGTCACGGTCGACGTGCAGCGTTTTCGGGCGCTCGCTGCCAGCGAGCAACGCGCCGACCTCGACGAGGCCTGCGCCCTCTATCGCGGTGAACTCTTGGCCGACGTGTCAGTGCGAGCGGACGGCTTCACCACTTGGCTCGACCGCGAGCGCGAGCAGCTGCGACAGCTGGCCGCGGACGCGTTCATGCGCCTCGCCCGGCTCGAGGCCGCGGAAGGCGCCCACGATGCCGCCATTGCCGCCGCCACTAGGGCGCTCGCGATCGAGCCGGCACTTGAGGACTGTCATCGCGAGCTGATGCGCCTCTACCGGCTTCAGGGCAACCGATCGGCGGCTTTGCGCCAGTACCAGGCATGCGTCGAGGCGTTGCGGCGCGAGCTCGATGTCGACCCTGACCCGGCCACGGTCCGTCTGGCCGACGAGATCCGGGCCGCCAGGGACACGCCGCCGCCGACCGCGACCGGCGGGTCGACGCAGCCCGCCCAGCCGTCGCAGTGGCGCACTTGGCTGCCGTCGCGCCGTTGGCGGCGGCTGTCGCCCTACCTCGCCGGCGGCCTGCTGCTGCTGCTCGGCGCGATCGGCGGAGTGGCGCTACTGACCGGCGTCGAGCGCGTGCGCGAGGAGGCGCGCCAGGAGCGGATGCTTTTCCCGCTGCCGGCGCAGCCCTCGATCGTGGTCTTGCCGTTCAAGAACCTGAACCGCGACCCGGCCTATCAGGTGATGGTCGACGGCATGACCGAAGAGATCACCGCCGCGCTGTCGATGGTCTCGGAGATGTTCGTGATCGCGCGCACCACCGCTCTCACCTACCGCGACCGGGCGGTCGACGTGCGCGAGGTGGCCGAGGAGCTCGGCATCCGCTACGTGCTCGACGGTGCAGTTCAGGTCGAGGAGGACCGCTTGCGCGTGCTGGTCGAGCTGGTCGACGCGATCGAGAACCGCCAGGTGTGGACGCACCGCTACGAGCGTGAGATGACCAGCCTGTTCGAGATCAACGACGACATTACCCTCGAGGTGGTCACCGGCCTTCAGGTCCAGATTACCGAGGGCGAGCAGGACCGGATCTCCTTGGTGCACGGCACCGACAACCTGCAAGCCTGGCTGGTCGCCGGGCGCGCCCTCCAGCACCTTAGGCGCCTGACGCGCGAGGACAACGCGCGCGCCCGCGGCCTGTATAGGCAGGCGATCGCCCTCGACCCGTCCTATCCCGGCGCCTACGACGGGCTGTCCTGGACCTATTTCATCGACGCCCGCTTCGGCTGGACGGAACGGCCCGACGAGGCCATTCGCCAGGCCGGCGAGCTCGCTCAGCGCACGCTCGAGCTGGACCCGGAGCGGCCGGCGACTTACGCCCTGCTGGGGGGCGTCCAGCTGATGCTCGGCAACCACGACCAGGCGGTGGCGCTGGCCGAGAAGGCGGTCGAACTCAGCCCGAGCGGCGCCGACGTGACCGCGATCCTCGCCTTGATCCTGACCTATGTCGGCGACTACCGGCGCAGCGTCGCGCTGTTTCAACGCGCGATGCGGCTCAGCCCCTCCTATCCCGACTGGTATCGCTGGTCGTTGGGGCGGGCCTATCGGCTGCTCGGGCGCCATCGCGATGCCGAGGCCACGCTCGCTTTCGAGGCGACGGAAGCCGGCGGCTCGATCGCGCCGCTGGTCGAGCTCGCCGCGACCTATGCCGAGTTCGGCAAGATGCGCGAGGCGCGCCAGGTCGCCCGGCGGGTGGCGGCGGTGGCGCCCGGCTTTTCGGCGACCGCCTGGACGCGCATGCCGCCGCACCGCGACCAGGCGACCGCCGCCGCCGAACGCGCCGCCCTGATTCGCGCCGGACTTCCCGAGTAGTCCTAGCAGGCCGGGGGCTTGGCGATCCCATCGCCCTTCGAGACGCCGCCACACGAATCGTCACATGCACGGTGCTCGGCTGTTGCGCGACGCGCCCGGCGCCGGTATCGATGCGATGCGCGACGGCGCCCGCGTGCGCCTGGGCGCGGAAACCGGCAGAGGCAAGGCATGAGCAAGTTCCGGGTCGCCATCTCGGGCGACCTTCTCAAGGACGACGGCACTCCGGCGATCCCCGAGTTCGACCTGTCCCGGCTCGAGCGCGAGGCCGACGTCGAGTATGCCTACGTGGGGCGTGGCCCGGTGCTCGATGCGGGCGAGCTCGAGGACTTCGACGCCCTGATCCTGATGATGCCGCGCTTCGCGCCGGCTAGCGTGCCTAAGAGCGGCCGCCTGGCGGTGGTCGCGCGCGGCGGCGTCGGCTACGACACGGTCGACGTCGCCGCCTGCACCGAGGCCGGGATCGCGCTGGTCATCACGCCCGATGCGGTGCGCCGGCCGGTGGCGGTGATGGTGATCACCTTCATGCTGGCGCTGTCCGGGCACCTGTTCGCGCTCGACCGCATCACCCGCAAGGGGCCGTGGCGGGCGCGCACCGACTACATGGGGGTGGGGCTGATCGGGCGCACCTTCGGCCAGATCGGCATCGGCAACATCGGCGCCGAGACCTTGCGGCTGGCGAGGCCGTTCGGGCTCGAGCTGATCGCCCACGACCCGTATGTCGACCCGTCCATCGCCAAGGACCTCGGCGTCAGGCTGGTCGATATGGAGACCGTGTTCCGCGACAGCGACTTCCTGTCGGTGAGCTGCCCGCTCAACGACGAGACCCGCGGCCTGGTCAACGCCCGGCGGCTCGCGCTGATGAAGCCAACCGCGTTCCTGATCAACACCTCGCGCGGGCCGGTGGTCGACCAGAGGGCGCTGACCGACGCGCTCAGGCGGCGGGCGATCGCCGGCGCCGGGCTCGACGTGCTGGAGAAGGAGCCGCCGGACCCCGCCGACCCGATCCTCACCCTCGACAACGTCATCGTCACCCCGCACGCGCTGTGCTGGACCGACCAGATGTTCGCGACCATGGCGGAGAAGGACATCGACGCCTGCCTCGCCGTGATGCGCGGGCGGGCGCCGCAGAACGTGGTCAACAAGGCGGTGCTGGATTCGCCGCGTTTTACCGACAAACTCACGGCCTACCGGAACGCATTCGGCAAGTAGGGCGCCGGCTCTCGTTGAGGCACGAGTTGCAAACCTCATGCTTCGAGACGCCCGCTTTGCGGGCTCCTCAGCATGAGGTGAATTGGAGTCAAGGGTGTTTAGAGCCTCATCCTGAGGAGGGCCTCAGGCCCGTCTCGAAGGATGAGGCGGGCAACCGCATTTTGTGATTCGAAGTATCGTGGTGCAGATGAGCGGCCTGCGCGACCTGACGCCGTTGCTGAAGCCGAGGTCGGTGGCGATCATCGGCGCGACGCCCGACGCGCGCCGCCCGGGCGGCCGGCCGCTCGACTACCTGCGCCGGTTCGGCTTCGCCGGGCCGATCTATCCGGTCAACCCGCGCTATCGCGAGATCGCCGGCGTGCGCTGCTACGCGAGCGTCGCCGACATCGCCGAGGCGCCCGACATGGCGGTGGTCTCGGTGCCGGCGGCGGCGACCCTGGACGCGGTGCGCGACTGTCAGCGCGCAGGCGTGCCGGCGATGACCATCTACACCTCGGGCTTCGGCGAGACCGGCGCAGAAGGCAAGGCGCTCGAGGCCGAGCTGATCGCGCTCGCCGAGGCCAAAGGCACGCTGATCTGCGGGCCCAACTGCCAAGGGGTGGCCAACTTCCACGACCGCATGGTCGCCAACTTCACCTCGGCGCTCGCCAACGAGGGGATCGATGCCGGCGGCATCGGCTTCGTCAGCCAGAGCGGCCTGTTCGCCGGCATCGTCACCGCCGAGTTCCGCCGCCGCGGGCTCGGCCTCGGCTATCTGGTGTCGAGCGGCAACGAGGCGGTGGTCGACTTCGCCGACGTGCTCGCGTTCATGGCCAGGGACGAGCGCATCCGGGTGGTCGCCGGCTACCTCGAGGGCGTGCGCGACGGGCGCAAGCTCGCCGAGGCGGCGGCGGTGGCGCGCGAGTTAGCCAAGCCGGTGGTGCTGATCAAGGTCGGCCGCTCGCAGGACAGCGCCGCGGCTGCGGCCTCGCACACCGGTGCGCTCGCCGGCGCCTACGCGGTCTACGCCGCCGCGCTCGCCCAGTGGGGCATCCTCGAGGCCGACTCGATCCCGGAGCTGTTCGACCTGATCGAGACCTTCGCGGTCGGCGCGCGGCCGGCGCGCGGCGACCGGGTCGGCGTGATCACCAACTCGGGCGGCATCGGCGTCTATTGCGCCGACAAGGTGCGCGAGTGCGGCCTCACGATGGCGAGCTTCGCCAGCGGCACGGTCGAGGCGCTGAAGGCGCGCCTGCCCGCCTTCGGCTCGGCGCGCAACCCGGTCGACTTCACGCTGCAGGCCTACACCGACCCCGAGTCGGTCGGCGCGCATCTGAGGAACGTGGTGCTCGATGACGGCGTCGACGTGGCGCTCGCCTTCTTCGGCATCCAGCTGCTCAACGTCGATGCGGTGGTCGACCAGGTCGCGGCGGCGAATGCGCTCAACGACAAGCCGGTGCTGGTCGGCTGGATGCTGGGCGATGCGTCCGGCCCGCCGCGCCTGCGCGCCGCCGGCATCCCGTGCTTCGACGACCCGCTGGCGGCGATCAAGGCGGCCAAGGCGCTGGTCCGTCAGGGGCGGATCGCCGCGACCGCAGCCGCGACGCGAACGCCCCATGCGATGGATGCGGCAGCGGCGTTGGTCGCCGGGCACGCGCCCGGCGCGCTCAGCGAAAGCGAGGCGCGCGCGGTGCTCGCGGCGGCCGGGATCGCGCCGGTGCCGGGCGCGCGGGCGGCCGACGCCGAGGCCGCGGTGGCGGTCGCGCGCGAGATCGGCTACCCGGTGGTGCTCAAGGTCGACTCGCCCGACATCGCCCACAAGACCGAGGCCGGCGGCGTCGCGCTCGATGTCCGCGACGACGACGGCGTGCGCGCGGCCTTTGCGGCAATCACGGCGGCCGCCCGCGCGCATGTGCCCAAGGCGCGCATCCGCGGCGTCGGCGTCTACCGCATGGTGCGGGGCGGGGTCGAGATGATCTGCGGGCTGAGCCGCGATCCGGCGTTCGGGGCGGTGGTCCTGGTCGGCAGCGGCGGCATCCTGGTCGAGGTGATCGAGGACACCGCCCTCGGGGTCGCGCCGCTGGAGGAGGCCGATGCCGAGCGCATGATTGCCTCGCTCAAGGGTGCCGCGCTGCTCGCCGGCGTGCGCGGCCGCCCGCCCGCCGACACGCGCGCGCTGACCGAGGTGCTGCTCAGGCTGTCCGACCTCGCGCGCGCCTGTCCGGCCATTGCCGAGCTCGACATCAACCCGTTGCTGGTGCTGCCCGAGGGCAAGGGCGCGCTTGCCGCCGACGCGCTGATCACCCTCGGCGGCGAGGCCGGTCGAAAGGCCGACTCCAAATGAATGATTAACAATCAAACGATCACGGCACCCCACGTCACGTCTTGTCAGTCCCGCTTTCGAGCGTGTGAAGGAATCGGGAGATTGCCCGGATTTGTGGCCAGCCCGAGCACGGGGGGTAAGGATGAGGAGACTTTGAGTTTCGGTTCGCGGCTGGATCATGGGCGTTGCCTCGCGGGCGTGATCATGCTGCGACGAGCGGGCGCGGCAGCCAGCGCCGCCAGCCGAGCGCGATGCCGCGGCGGATATCGTGGGCGATGGCGTGCAACAGCGCCGCGCATCGGACTTTGTCCAGTCCGCGCGGACGGAAGCGATGCAGGCCGTGGTTCTTGAAGTCGGCATTGACGGTCTCGATCCGGCGGCGCCGCCGGTTGACGGCTTTGCCGTCCTCGCCGGCCATGCGCGCCCGCCTCTCCGTCAGGGTTGCCGGCTCCTTGCTCATCGGCCTCGCCAGTCCGGCCTCGTTGCGCCGTCTCTTGCGGCAACGCCGCGAGCCTGGTCCGCACCGCCGCGGCCCGGCTCTCGACCCCGCGCGCCGGCCACCTCGCGCGCCGCCCGCCCGGGCCGGTCGCAGCGGGCGGTACCGGCACCGGCCGGTCCTGGTGTAAGGTCCATCCGTGCCCGCTTGGCGGAACTGGTAGACGCACGGGACTTAAAATCCTGAGGCCCTCGGGCCGTGTCGGTTCGAATCCGGCAGCGGGCACCAGCGCAGGCGACCGGTCGGAGACACTGCCATCACCTGACTTTTGCACCACACCGGCGGGGTGCCTTGACGGGTCAGTGCCTGACCAGGGCACAGGCGGTCGATTTCGAAAGGAGAGCTCGCCGCCGAACCGCCTTTCTCGGGATGCCGTGCAGGCCGAGCAGGTGACGGTGATCGCGGACGCCGGCTACTCCAACGGCAAGCGGGGGTGACGATGAAGGTGGCGCGACGGGCCGTCTTCTTTCCAAGATGAAGCCCCATTTTGGGCCAGGCTCTAGGCGGGCCAGAGGGTATGGCAGCAGCAGTGGAGATCGTCGCCGGGTTCCGGGCGCTCGCGACCAGCACCATCGGCAACGTCCTCGACGAGCTCGGGGTGGGCGGCCTGATCGTCAATTTGCGGCCGCTGGTCGCGAAGCGCCCGTTCTGCGGCCCGGCGGTCACCGCGCAGGAGACTCACGGCCCGTTCGGGAGCTATGCGCCCGAGGACTTCCGGGTCGGCGCGATCCTCGATGCCGCCGGCGCGGGCGATGTGTTGGTGATCGCCAACGACGGCGCGCAGGTCTCGACCTGGGGCGGCCTCGCCTCGCTCGCCGCCAAGCGCAAGGGCATTGCCGGCGCGGTGATCGACGGCGGCGCGCGCGACGCGGACGAGATCGAGGCGTGCGGCTTCTCGGTCTATGCCCGCCACCTGGTGGCGACGGGCGGGCGCAAGCGCATCCGTGTCGACGCGATCGGCGTGCCCGTCGTGGTCGACGGCGTCGCGGTCAGCCCCGGCGACATCATCGTCGCCGACTCGACCGGCATCGCCTGCGTGCCGGCCGCCGCCGCGGAACAGGTCCTGCGCCTCGCGCGCCAGTTCGACGCCAACGACCGCGCCTCGGCGAAGCTGCTCGATCAGGGCCTCAGCCTCGCCGACGCCATGCGCCGCTACGACACGATCTAGCGCACGCCGCCGGCCGCGTACGCCTTCCTGCCCGGATCACGTCAAGGGAAAGAGGTCAGGCTCGGAAAACGGGTTCGTTCGACGGCAAGACCGTCGCAACCTCCCGCGTCAGGGCTGCTGGATCGACTGGATGTAGTACACGAGCTCCAGCACGCGCGCCCGCACCCAAAATTCGTTTGATTCGTCGGGTCCATATTCGGACACATACTGCCGCATGTAGCGGTCGCCCCAGACCGGCATGTCTCGATCGCCATGCGCGGCCACCTCGGCGCGCCCGTCGATAACTTGCAACACCCGATCGAACGGAAATACGCCCCCGTTGTTCTTGGCGAGTTGGGTCAGATCGCCGGGATCCATGCCTTTAAAGAGCCTCATCAGAAAACCCGCGCCCTTGCCGTCGACGCCGTGGCACGACGCGCAGGAGTTTCTGAACTCGCCTGCGCTCGGTTCGAGGTTCATCCGCACGTCCTGCGCGCTCGCCGAAGCCGTCGGGATCAGGATCAGCGCGGCCGCCGCCGCAAAAGCGCGATGTAACGGGCTCATCATGTTTGGGCACCTTACGACATGCTCATCATCGTTGCGCTTAAGGCTCCTCGCAATCGCAAGGAGTGTCCTTAATGTGTGTTAATCAGGCATTCCCCAACTGGCTTTCCCTTGGTGATGCAATGGCCGGCACGCGGGGATAGCCAGGGCTCTCTTGTCTCCGGTTCGCGTCGGATGCCAAGTGCCGGCCTCTGCGGCAGAGGATGTGCTCAACCTCGCGCGTCGGTTCGACGCCAATGATCGCACCTCGGCGAAGCCGCTCGATGAGAAGCTCAGCCTCGCCGAGCCCATGCGCCGCTTCGACGCGATCTAGCCCCGCTTGGTGCGGGCGAAGAACTTAGCCATGGCGGCTTGGGGCTCGCCCGACTCGTAAGCCGCGCGCTGGAGGGGGACAGCGGCCTCGAACACCTCGTCGAAGCCGGCCTGGGTCATCTGGCGCAGGCGCCGCTTGGTGAGCCGCAGCGCATTCGGCGGCTTGGCGGCGAGCTCGCGCACCGCGGCGCGCGCCTCATCCAGCACCTCCGCGGCCGGCACCAGCCGGGTCAACAGGCCGAGCCGCAAGGCCTCCTCGGCCTCGACCAGGCGGCCGGTCAGCGCCAAGTCGCGGGTCTGGGCGTGGCCCAAAGTGAGGCTCATCAGGTGCACGCCGATGACGCTTGCCAGGCCGGCGTTGATCTCGGGCTGGCCCATGCGCACCCCGGCATGGCCGATGCGCAGGTCGCACAGCAGCGCGAGCTGGTAGCCCGCGCCCGCGGCGACGCC
>DASWHU010000043.1:0-4267 GCA_036398035.1 Alphaproteobacteria bacterium
AGCTCGCCGAGCACCCGCCCCGCGGTCTCCGGGTCGAGGTTCCCGGTCGGCTCGTCGGCAAGCAGCAGCCGCGGGGCGTTGGCGAGCGCGCGGGCGGTGGCCACCCGCTGCTGCTCGCCGCCGGACAGCTGGCCGGGCCGATGGCCGGCGCGCTCGGCGAGCCCGACCCGCTCGAGCAGGGCGGCGGCGCGGGCCCGCGCGCGGGCCCGGGGCACGCCCGCGACCATCTGCGGCATCATCACGTTCTCCAGCGCCGTGAACTCGGGCAGCAGGTGATGGAACTGGTAGACGAAGCCGAGCGCGCGCCGGCGCACCGCGGTGCGCTCGCGGTCGCCGAGCCGCCCGCACGGGCGTCCCGCGATCTCGACCTCGCCGGCGTCGGGCCGCTCGAGCAGCCCGGCGATGTGCAGCAAGGTCGACTTGCCCGATCCCGACGGCCCCACCAGCGCTACCATCTCGCCGCCGGCGACGGTGAGCGAGGCGCCGCGCAGCACCTCGAGCCGGCGCTCGCCCTGGACGAAGCTGCGCACGACCGCCTCGAGACGGAGCGCGGGCGCAGCCCCGTCACTCATAGCGCAGCGCCTCGACCGGATCGAGCCGCGCCGCCCGCCAGGCGGGATAGACGGTGGCGAGGAACGACAGCGCCAGCGCCATGATCACCACGGTGGTGACCTCGCCGGGGTCGATCTTGGCCGGCAGATGCGACAGGTAATAGATCTCGGCCGAGAACAGCTCGGTCCCGAGCAGCGCGTCGAGCCAGCCCTGAAGGGTCTGGATGTTGTCGGTGAACAGCAGCCCCAGCACCAGCCCGGCGACGGTGCCGACCACGCCGATCGCGGCGCCGGTGAGAAAGAAGATGCGCAGCACCGCGCCCCTGGTCGCGCCCATGGTGCGCAGGATCGCGATACCCTTGCCCTTGTCGTGGACCAGCATCACCAGGCTGGCGATGATATTGAACGCGGCGATCAGGATGATCAGGGTGAGGATCAGGAACATGACGTTGCGCTCCACCTGGAGCGCATTGGCGAGGTGCTGGAAGCGCTGCTGCCAGGCGCTGGCGTAGACGTCGGGAAACGCGCCCGTGATCTCCTGCGCGGTGAGCCACGCTGTATTGGCATCGGTGGTGACCAGCTCGATCTCGGTCACCATGTCGGGCAGGCGGAAGTGGACCTGGGCCTGGGCGAGCGGCATGAACACCAGCACACCGTCGTACTCCGACATGCCGAGGTTGAAGGTGCCGAGCACCGGATAGGCGCGGGCGCGCGGCACGGTCCCGAACACGGTCGAGCGGCCCTCGGGCGAGATCAGGGTGATGCTGTCGCCCGGCTCGACGGCGAGCCCGCCGGCCAGCCGGTAGCCGACCAGCACCCCGTCCTCGTTGCCGAAGCGCTCGAGCGCGCCCTCGGAGGCGCTGCCAGCCACCAGCTCGCGCGCGCGCAGGTCGTCCGCGCGGGTGCCGCGCACCAGCGCGCCGCGCGCCTTGCCGTTGGCGGTGGCCATGACCTGGGCCTCGATCAGCGGCGTCGCGCGGGTGACCCGCGGCAGTGCGCGCAGCGAGGCGGCGAGCGTGTCGAAGTCGGCGAGTCCCTCGCCCGCCTGCTGGGCCTGGACCGAGATGTGGCCGTTGATGCCGAGCAAGCGGGTGAGCAGCTCGGCCCGGAAGCCGTTCATCACCGACAGCACGATGATCAGCGTCGCGACCCCGAGCGCGATGCCGACCAGCGAGAAGCCGGCGACCACCGAGATGAAGCCCTCGCGGCGGCGCGCCCGCAGGTAGCGCCAGGCGACCCAGCGTTCGAACGCGCCGAACACGCTCAGCCCGCGAGCCGGGTGACCGCCGCGTCCGGCGTCATGGTCTCGGTCTTGCCGGTGGCGCGCACATGCAACTCGACCACGCCGTCCTTGAGCCCGCGCGGGCCGACCCGCAGCTGCCACGGCAGGCCGATCAGCTCCATGTCGGCGAACTTGACCCCGGCGCGCTCGTCGCGGTCGTCGTAGAGCACGTCGCAGCCGGCGCGCGCGAGCCGCTGGAACAGGTCGGCGCAGGCGGCGTCACAGGCGGCATCGCCGCTCTTGAGGTTGACCAGGCCGATGCCGAACGGCGCCACGCTTTGCGGCCAGATGATGCCGCGCTGGTCGTGGCTCGCCTCGATGATCGCGCCGACCAGGCGCGAGACGCCGATGCCGTAGGAGCCCATCTCGACCGTAACCGCCTCGCCGTCCGGGCCGGTCACCTGGGCGCCCATGGCCTCTGAGTACTTGGTGCCGAAGTAGAAGATGTGGCCGACCTCGATGCCGCGCGCGGCGCGCCGGCGCTCCGCCGGCACGCGGGCCGCGAACTCCGCGGGATCGTGCTTGTCGTCGGTCGCCGCGTAGACCCCGGTCCAGCGCTCGACCAGAGCCGAGAGGTCGGCCCGGTCGTAGGCCTCCTCGCCGGGCAGGTCGAAATCGAGCAGCGCCGCGTCGCAATGGACCTCGCTCTCGCCGGTGTCCGCCAGGATGACGAACTCGTGGCTCATGTCGCCGCCGATCGGGCCGGTCTCGGCGCGCATCGGGATCGCCTTCAGCCCCATCTGCGCAAAGGTGCGCAAGTACGCCACGAACTGTCGGTTGTAGGCGTGCCGGGCGCCGGCGAGGTCGAGGTCGAAGGAGTAGGCGTCCTTCATCAGGAACTCGCGCCCGCGCATCACGCCGAAGCGCGGCCGCACCTCGTCGCGGAACTTCCACTGGATGTGGTAGAGCATCTTCGGCAGGTCCCGATAGCTCTTGACCGAGCCGCGGAAGATGTCGGTGATCTGCTCCTCGTTGGTCGGGCCGTAAAGCATGTCGCGCTGGTGGCGGTCGCTGACGCGCAGCATCTCCGGCCCGTAGGCGTCGTAGCGGTTGCTCTCGCGCCACAGGTCCGCCGGCTGAATGGTCGGCATCAGCATCTCGTGGCCGATCCTGTCCTGCTCCCGACGCACCACCTGCTCGATCTTCCGCAGCACCCGCAAGCCGAGCGGCAGCCAGCTGTAGATGCCGGCGCTCGACTGGCGGATCATGCCAGCGCGCAGCATCAGCCGGTGCGAGACGATCTGGGCCTCGGCCGGAGTCTCCTTCAGGGTGGGAAGGAAATACTGGGTAAGACGCGCGGAATAGCCGTGTCTCATCTGGCCTGGCGCCGGTCCGGTTGACGGTGCGGCAATCTATGAAATGGCCGGGGTCTAGGCAACGCCGTCGGTCACGGGCGCCGGCGCAGGCGCTCGGCGCAGGCGCGCGCGATCGCCGCCTGCTGCGGGTCGCCGAGCGCCTGGCGGCCGAGATAGGCGACGCCGCCCTGCACCGTGATCCGGCCGATCTCAACCTCCGCCTCGCCGATCACCGGCGCGAGCGATGCCGGGGGATCGTAATACTCGGTCAGCGGGATGCGCGGGTCGATGCCGATCTCCGCCGCATCGAGGCTGAGCGGCTCGTGCCCGGGGAGGTCCGCCGGCGCGACCGGCCGGCCCTGGACATCGACCCCCGGCACGTAGTCGACCGACTCGTCCGGGACATGGGCGGTGAGCGCGGCGCAGTCCGCGGGCGCGATGATGATGACCGTGCCGGCGCGATCCTCGGCCCGCGCGGCGGTGGCGCCGGCGATCGGGCAGAACGCCGCCCCGAGCAGCGCTGCCACAACGGCCGGTTGAATCCTGCGGTGGACCCAAACGGACAGTTCAAGGCTTTGTCGCATAATGTTTTTTCGTGACCCCTCCTGGCCGTGAGGCTATAGTCTACTGATCTGGACGGGACGGCGCGAGGGAGCCGTTCGGCCCAGGTTTGGGGAGGCAACGATAACAAGGACTCGGGCGCGATCCGTCGCATGCCGGCGGCTCGCGGTCAACGGTCAGGGAACGACGACTATCGAGGAGCAGGACTTACGGTCTTGCTTCTTTTTTTACTTCGAGATCTCGCCCGTCCGGCCAGCCAGCGGGCGCTCCGGCGCCAGCCAGTCGCGCACCGGCAGCAAGCCCGCCTCGGCCGCGACGTAGATCGCGGCGGTGATCGCGCCGGTGATCAGGGTCGTCGCCAGCAGCTTGCGCCCGATGTGCGCGTGCTCGGGCGCGCCGACCTCGGTCCCCGGATCGGGCTGCTCGGTCCGCCGCACCCCGAACGGCAAGGTGGTGAACAGCACCACCCACCACAGGAGCGCGAACACGACCGCGACCTCGACCCCCGACATGGCCGGGGCTCACGCCTGCTCGATCTCGACCAGGGTCCCGCACAGGTCCTTCGGGTGCAGGAACAG
>DASWHU010000044.1:0-1517 GCA_036398035.1 Alphaproteobacteria bacterium
TCATTGCCGGGCGCGACGCCGCGGACTGGGCCGGGGTGTTCGCCGGCGAGGACTGCTGCTGCTCGATCGTCGCCGACCTGCGCGCCGCGCTCGACGATGCGCATTTCCGCGCCCGCGGCCTGTTCGACCACCTGCTCGAGAGCGCACATGGCGAGCGCATCGCCGCCTTGCCGGTGCCGGTGGCGCCCGAGTTCCGTGCCGCGCCCGGCACGCCGCAACGCGCGCCCGCCTTGCCCGACGACGACGGCGCGCGATGAGGGCGGTGGTCGTCGAGCGCTTCGCGCCGCTCGCCGCGGCGCGCATGGGCGAACTGCCCGAGCCGCAACCCGGACCGGGCGAGGTGCTGATCCGGGTCCATGCCGCCGAGGCCAACTATCCCGACATCCTGGTCATCGAGGGCGCCTATCAGGTCAAGCCGCCGCTGCCGTTCGCGCCCGGCAAGGCGGCGGCCGGGGTGGTCGAGGCGACGGGCGCAGGGGTCGATGCGTTCGCGGCCGGCGACCGGGTCGCAGCGCAGGTCGAGTACGGGGCATATGCCGAGAAGCTGGTGGCGCCCGCGGCGAGCTGCTTCCGCATGCCCGATGCGATGCCGTTCGTCGACGGCGCGGCGCTGGGCCTCGTCTACCAGACCGCGCACTTCGCGCTCAGGGAGCGGGCGAGCTTCGCCCGCGGCGAGGTGGTGCTGGTGCTGGGCGCCTCGGGCGGCATCGGCACCGCGGCGGTCCAGCTCGCCAAGGCGTTCGGCGCGCGCCTGGTGATCGGCGGCGTGCTCGGCGCGGACAACGCCGCGGTCGCGCGCGCGGCCGGCGCCGACCTAACCGTCGATCTCGGCGCCGGCGACCTTCGGGACTCCTTGCGCGCGGCGGTGCATGACGCGACCGACGGCCATGGCGCCGACATCGTCATCGACCCGGTCGGCGGCGCGGCCAATGCGGCGGCGCTGCGCGCGCTCGCCTGGCGCGGGCGGATGGTGATTATCGGCTTCGCCTCGGGCGAGATCCCGACCATCAAGGCCAACTATTTGCTGGTCAAGAACATCGCCGTCTCGGGCCTGCAATGGTCGGACTACCGCGACCGCGACCCGGCCTGGGTGCGCCGCGCCCAGGACGAGATCTACGCGCTCTACCTCGACGGCAAGGTCAAGCCCCGGATCGGCGGCACCTTCCCGCTCGCGCGCTTCGCCGAGGCGCTGGAGCTGCTGCGCGCCGGCAAGGCGCAGGGAAAACTCGTCCTCACGCTCGACGGCTGAGCGCCGGCGCGTGCTCCGGGAACAGGCCCTCGAGGCCGGCGCGCGAGGCGGCGCACACGCCGCGCTCGGTGATCAGCCCGCTCACCAGGCGCGCTGTTAATCGTCGACTGCAACCACAGCCCGCGCATCGACGTCATCGACGTTAACGGAAAGGATGGCCCGGCCAATTACGGTGATACGCGACGACAGCCATTACAAAGAGTATCGATACTACAACTAACGCCCCGGACGTTGCCCATCCGCCCGGCAGCAAATCAGAGGTCGCGTT
>DASWHU010000045.1:0-26536 GCA_036398035.1 Alphaproteobacteria bacterium
TGCGCCGGCGCGGGTGCGGGCACTCGGATCGGGGCGCGCCGAGGTGGTGTTCGAGTCGCCGCAAAAGGCGATCGCGCCCGGCCAGGCGGCGGTGGTCTACCAGGGCTCGCGGCTCATGGGCGGCGGCTGGATCGAGCGCCCCGCGGCGCCGGCCGCCTGAGCCCGCCCGCGCCTTGACACTGCCCGGGCCCCGCCGTAGAAGCGGGCTCCCGGGGCGCGACCCCACTGGTGGCGGGGTAGCTCAGTTGGTTAGAGCAGCGGAATCATAATCCGCGTGTCGGGGGTTCAAATCCCTCCCCCGCTACCAATCAGATCAAGTGCATTAGAGATTGCCGACCGGCCGCTGCGCGGGCGCCTTTCTCTCAGCGGCGGACCGCCGGGGTCTCGATCGCGAGGCCCTGCGCGCGCCACGCGAGATAAAGCTCGAGCGCGACATAGGCCGGCGCGCCGAGCGGGCCCGGCTGGGCGCGCACCCCGATATCGCATGAGCGCAGCCGCCGGTGCAGCGAGCCCATCCCCTGCCACTCCAGGCGATAGATCGGATAGCCGGTGGGGTGGCCCTGGCTGAGCAGCTCGCCGCGCAGGCGCTCGCCCCAATGGTCGTCATGGCAGTGGCTGCAGGCGAGGTTGAGTTGACCCTGGCGCGTGGTGTAGGCGCTGCGGCCGGCCTCGAAGAACGGCCGCGCCGGGCCGTCGATGGCGACCCGGATCGGCAGGCCGCGAGATTGGTACGCGACCAGCGCCGAAAGCGCGAGCAGCTCCGCCGAGTCGTACGCCAGCGCGGGCGCGCCCTGGCGCTCGGCCCGGCAGCGGTTGATCCGCGCCTCGAGGTTGAGCAGCTCGCCGGTCCCGGCATCGACCGCCGGGTAGCGCGCGGCGACGCCGGCCATGCCGGCGGCGGGGTCGCCATGGCAGTCGGCGCAGGCCTGTCCGGTCGCCCCGGCCGCCTCGCGCCACAGACTCTCGCCGCGCCCGACCCACAACAGCCCCGGATTGTCGAACTCGTCGTCCTGCATGGCCCGGGTCGCCGGCGACTGGAAATGATAGCCCGAGCGCAGCTCGTCGGGTGCGATCGGCGGCGTCGGCGCATCGGCGGCGACCGCGCGGGCGAGGGTCGCCGCAACCGCGACCACGGCGGCGGCGATGCCGGCCGGCCGCCTCATGTGACGGTGATCGCGGCCGTCTCAGTGTGGGTCACGTCGTGATCGTCGGTCCAGGCGAAGGCGAGCTCGCCGGACTCGGTCGCCACGGTGAAAAACTTGAGCAACGGATTGGCCGCGATCGCCGGAAACAGCTCGGCACGGAACACCTCGACGCCGTTGTAGGTGCAGACGAAGCTGCGGATGATGTCGCGCGGCACCGCCCGCCCGACGCTGTCCGGGCGATGGCCGGTCTCCATCGGATGCTGGATCATCGTGCGGATCTCGATGACCTCGCCCTTCTTCGCCTGGGCAGGCACGGCAAGCCGGGTGTTCGCCATGGCCCCCGCCCTACGCCGGCTCGATGCACGCCGCGAGCGCCACCACGACCTCGACCTCGGCGCTGCGCAAGCTGCCGTCGGAGAGACGCGCCAGGGCGACCACCCGCTGGCTGCCGGCGAGCCGGATGCGGGTCGAGACCTGGGCCCTGCCGGCGCGCGCGCCGAGATAGAAGTGCGCGACGTTGGGCAGCGGGTTGTGCTCGGTGAACACATGGATCGAGGCGACGTGGTCGGCATCGGTCATCGGGCTGTCGACCGTGACCGTCAGCGGCACCGCGTTGCCGTTCTCGGAGAGCTGCGGAACCTCGAGCACCATGCCGCCCGGCGTCACCGGCGAATCGCCCGCCACCTCCGCGATCGCCGCGGCCATGCTTTCCGGGGCCCCGCCGGCCGCGCCCGGAAGCAGCGCAACCGCGGCCAGCCCGGCCGCGCCGGCCAGCACCTGCCGGCGGGTCGCCCCGGCCGGCCGCGGACGGGTTCGTGCGGGCCGCGCGGTCATTGCCTATCCTCGCCTGCGCGCGGCGCGCGCAGGGTAAGCAAGTACGCGACGACATCCTCGACCTGCGCGGCCGACAGCACCGCCTTGCCGCGGTACTCGTCGGCCACCCTTTCCAGACCGTCGATGCGGTGATAGGCCGGCATCGCGCTGTCGGCATTGACCAGGGTCGCATCGACCACGCGCAGGCGCATCTGCCCGGCGGTCAGCCGCCCGGCCAGGCCGGCGAGATCCGGGCCGACGGTGCCCTGAAACGGCTCGTCGGCGATCGGCAGCGCATGACAGATCAGACAGTTGCCAAGCTCACGATCGCGCACGATGTCCTCCCCGCGCGCGGGGTCGCCGGGCGCGGCGGTGAGCGGCCGTGGGATCTCGTCCTCGGCCACGGTGTAGGCGGCGACCGATTCCGCCGAGCCCGCCGGCCCGCCGCCCAGAGCCGCGCCGAGGCCGGCCAGCAACAGACCGCGGCGAACCGGCCTGCCGCCGCGCGGCACTATACCGCCGCCAGATCGTGGTGGCGCAACGGGAACGACCGGACACGCTTGCCGGAGGCGGCGAAGATCGCATTAAGCACCGCCGGCGCGGCGACCGAGATGGTCGGCTCGCCGACACCGCCCCAGAAGCCGCCAGACGGCATCACGATGGTCTCGACCTTCGGCATCTCGGCCATGCGCAGCACCGGGTAGCTGTCGAAGTTGTCCTGCTCCATGCGGCCGTCCTTGACCGTGCACTCGCCGTAGAGCATGGCCGACAGCCCGTAGACGAACGAGCCCTCGACCTGGGCCGCAATCTGGTCCGGGTTGACCGCGTGGCCGGGGTCGGTCGCGGCGACGATGCGGTGGATCCTGAGAGCGCCATCGGCCGCGATAGAGACCTCGGCGCACGACGCGGTGTAGCTCGCGAACCCCATGTGCTGGCACAGGCCGCGATAGACGCCCGCCGGCGCCGGCGTGCCCCAGCCGGCCTTGTCCGCCACCGCCTCGAGGACCGCGAGATGCTTCGGGTGGTTCGCCATCAGCTTGCGCCGGAATGCGAGCGGATCCTGGCCGGCCGCGTGGGCGAGCTCGTCCATGAAGCATTCGAGATAGATGGCGTTCTGGTTGTGGTTGACGCCGCGCCAGAAGCCCGGCGGCACATGGGTGTTGCGCATGGCATGGTCGATCAGAAGGTTCGGGATGGTGTAGCCGAAGGTCCCGTCGCCGCTCGGCATCAGGCCCTGGAACACCACCGGATCGCGCCCGTCTTCGAGGCGCTGCGGGAACACCGCGGCGAGGATCGACTGGCCCGATATGCGCATGTGCAGCGCGGTCAGGTTGCCGTCCGTATCGAAGCCGCCGATAAGCTTGGCCTGCGTGACCGGGTGATATTGGCCGTGGAGCATGTCTTCCTCGCGCGACCAGATCAGCTTGATCGGCGTGCCCGGCATCTCCTTGGCAATGGCCACCGCCTGATGGACATAGTCGTGGAACGCTCCCCGGCGGCCAAAGCCGCCGCCGAGATGGATCTTGTGCACGTCGCACTTCTCGATCGGCAGGCCGGAGGCGGCGGTCGCCGCGGCGAGCGCCGCCTCGCCGTTCTGCGTCGGCGTCCACACCTCGCAGCGATCGCCGGTAAACAGCGCGGTCGCGTTCATCGGCTCCATGGTGGCGTGGTTCTGGAACGGATAGCTGTAGACCGCCGCGACCGTCTTCGCGGCGCCGGCAAGCGCGGCGCGCGCGTCGCCCACCTCATGGCCGACGAACGCCTCCTCTGCATCGAGGGCCTGCTCCAATATCGCGGCGATGGTCGCGCTCGAGACGCCGAGGTTCTCGCCCTCGTCCCACACCACCGGCAATGCATCGAGCGCGGTCTTGGCGTGCCACCAGGTGTCGGCGACCACCGCCACCGCGGACTCGCCCACGCGAACGACCCTCCGCACCCCCGGCATGTCCGCGACCTTGGCCGCGTCGAAGCTGCGCAGCCAGCCGCCGAACACCGGGCAATCCTTGATCGCCGCGTTGAGCATGCCGGGCTGCTTGAGGTCGATGCCGTAGACCTGTGCGCCGGTTAGCTTCGGCGCGGTGTCGAGCCGCTTGACCGACTTGCCGGCGATCTTCCATTGCATTGGGTCCTTGAGCGCGATCTCGGTCGGCGGCGGAATCGCGGCCGCGGCCCGGGCGACCTTGCCGAAGGTGGTCGTGCGCCCGCTCGGGCCGTGCGTAATGACACTGTTGGCGGCGCTGCACTCGGACGCCGGCACCTGCCACTCGGCGGCGGCCGCCTGGATCAGCATCTGCCGCGCCGCGGCGCCGCCCCGGCGCACGTAGTCGTGGGATTCGCGGATGCCGCGGCTGCCGCCGGTCGAGAAATTGCCCCACACGCGGTCGCGCGCAAGGTTCTGGCCCGGCGTCGGATACTCGGTGGTGACCTTCGACCAATCGCACTCGAGCTCCTCGGCGACGAGCTGGGCGAGGCCGGTGAGCGTCCCTTGCCCCATTTCCGAGCGGGCGATGCGGATCACCACGGTGTCGTCGGGCTTGACGACCACCCAGGCGTTGACCTCGTCAGCCATGGCGTCGGCGGCCTTGCCGGGCAGCGGCACGTGAAATCCGAGCGAGAGGCCGCCGACCGCGGCGGCGGAGCCGACGATGAAGCTGCGGCGTGAAAGTTCGGGGGCGACCGCCATCATTCCCTCCTGCAAATCGAAACCGTCGACAAGTCCGGCACAGTGGCCGGCACCGCTCAGCCGCCCGCGGCAGCCAGATGAATCGCGGCGCGCACGCGATTGTAGGTGCCGCAGCGGCAGATGTTGGTGATGCCGGCGTCGATGTCGGCATCGGTCGGTGCCGGCGCGCGCCACAGCAGCGCCGCGGCCGCCATGATCATGCCCGACTGGCAATAGCCGCATTGCGGCACGTCGAGCGCGAGCCAGGCCTTCTGCACCGGGTGGCTGGCGTCCGGCGACAGCCCCTCGATGGTGGTGATCGCGGCGTTCTCGACCGCCGCCACCGGGGTGAGGCAGGACAGTGTGGCCTGGCCGTCGACATGGACGGTGCAGGCGCCGCACTGGCCGATGCCGCAGCCGTATTTGGTGCCGGTCAGTCCGAGCTGCTCGCGCAGCACCCAGAGCAGCGGCGTTTCGGGGTCGACATCGACGGCGCGCGCTTGGCCGTTGAGGTTGAGGTTCACCATGCGAATATCCTCCCGGCGGCGAGGGCAACGAGGCCCGGATGGCTGTGCGTCGGCGGCCACGTTCGCAGCCGAGGCGCAGCCCGGCATCCGAGCCCAGCAGTTGTTCGCTCAGTACCCATTTTCAAAATCCGTCACCGCGTCGTCATCGTCGACGGCGCAAATCAGTATAGCGCGATTCAGCAAGAGTGTCCTACCCAGCTGAATTCCGACGCCGCAGAACGCTATCAGAATTCGGCCCGATCGGCGACCAAAAACGGACTCGGCGCGCGCTTCGACGCCGCAGGCATGGGCACGGGGCGGCGCCTTTTCGCCCGCGGGCGGTTCGTGGTATCGTGACTGCCCCGACAATATTTCACAGGAGTGCGCCATGGCGTCGCTGCGGTTCGGTGGCATGGGGTGGGAGCGCGACATCCCCGACTTCCGGGACTACTCGGCGGACTCTGCCGACGTCAAATCCGTGCTGGCGAAGTCGAAGCCCTTGAAGGCGGCCGCCAAGGCCGCGCCGGCCAAGGTGGACCTGCGCGAATGGTGCCCGCCGATCGAGGATCAGGGCAACATCGGCTCGTGCACCGCCAATGCCGGGGTGGGCATGCTCGAATATTTCGAGCGCCGCGCGTTCGGCAAGCACCTCGACGGCTCGCGCCTGTTCCTCTACAAGGCGACCCGCAACCTGCTCGGCTGGGAGGGCGACCAGGGCGCGTACCTGCGCGACACGATGAAGGCCATGTGCCTGTTCGGCGTGCCGCCGGAAAGCTACTGGCCGTACCGCACGCAGCGTTTCGACGACGAGCCGACGCCGTTCTGCTACGCGTTCGCGCAAAGCTACAAGGCGATGCAGTACTACCGCCTCGACCCGGCGGGGTCGCCGGCCGCGCAGGTGCTGGCCGACGTCAAGACCTACCTGGCGGCGAAGCTGCCGGCGATGTTCGGCTTCACCGTCTACAGCTCGATGCCGGGGATCGGCGCCGGCACCGGCGACATCCCGTTTCCGAGCTCGGGCGACCGGCGCGAGGGCGGCCACGCGGTGCTCGCGGTCGGCTACGACGACAACCGGCGCATCGCCAGCGAGAAGGGTGCGCTCCTGATCCGTAACTCGTGGGGCGAGGAGTGGGGCGACAAGGGCTACGGCTGGATTCCCTACACCTACGTCCAGCGCGGGCTCGCCGTGGACTTCTGGTCGCTGGTGCGGGCCGAGTTCGTCGACACCGACCTGTTCAAGTAACGCCGGGTCACGCCCGGCCGGCGTGCTTGGCGAGGAACGGCAGGAAGCGCGGAAACACGTCGCCGGCCGCGTCCTTGCCCATGAACGGGTCCTGGTGGCCGTAGCCGTCGAGGATCAACAGCTCGTGGCGGTTGCCGGGGGCGAGCTCCATGAGCCGGTTGAAGCACAGGATGTTGGAATCGGTGAACACGCGGTTGTTCCGGCCGGTCATGAACAAGACCGGAGTGCCGATCTCCCTGGCATGGGCGAGGTAGTTGTCGGGCAGGGCGGCGTGGGCGTCCTTGTCCGGGTACATCCTGACCGCGGTGTTGCCGGCGCGCACCATCTTGAGCACGTGGCGGTGGTAGTTGAGGCTGGTGCCGCCGTACAGGTCGCCGCCGCGCGCGTGGGTGACCGGCAACAAGTTGTCGTGCTCATAAAGCGCCGGCCAACCGGTGCCCCACATCAGGCTCAGCATGTGGCAGGCGGGCACGTCGCACTCGCGGTGGAACCGCGAGACCGCCCAGTTGAGCGCCTTGCCGAAGGTCAGCGTCGGGTCGTCGGCCCAGCGCGGGCTGACATAGGGAACGCTGAGCACGTTCTCCAAGAGGAACGGAAACATCGCGCCCTTGATGCGCGACCAGGCCGGCACGCGCGGGGTCAGCGCGACCGAGTTGGCGATCACGCTGGCGATGCCGTCGACCTGCTTGGCGAACAGGCTCATCACGAACGACATCGAGCCGAGGCAGTGGCAGATCACGTGGATGCGCCTGGCGCCGCTGATCCGGCGCACCGCCTCGATTGCGGCGGGGTGGTCGTAGAGGGCGCAGTCGTCCATCGAGTAGCGGTGCGGCGCCAGGTTGTAGACGTGCCGGTTGCTCATGCGGAAATCGAGCGTGAACACGTCGCCGAAGCCCTGGGTGTGCAGCCAGCTGACCAGGTTCTGGTGCTCGGGCATGATGAACATGTCGGACGATGTGGTGAGCCCGTGGATCACCACCACCACGTCGTCGCAGTCGGCCTTCCAGAAGCGGAGCATGCTGATGCTGAGCTTGTCCGCCGTCGGCACGTAATGGGTGGTGATGCGGGCGTCCTTGACGCCGTCGAGGGTGTAGAGCGCGATCTCGCGGTGCATGGCCGGCCTATCCGCTGAGTATTCCCTGGGCGACGTGCTCGGCGAGCGCGGCGATGGTGCGCGAGGGGTTGAGCCCGATCGCCTTGGGCAGGATGGCGCCGTCGGCGACGTAGAGCCCGGGGTGGCCGAACACCTCGCCGCCCGCGCCGACCACGCCGTCGGCCGGCCCGCTGCCGAGCGCGCAGCCGCCCAAGGGATGGGGCGTGATCAGGTCCTTGGCCCAGCGCCAATAGAGCGGCTCGATGGGCACGCCGCCGGTCGCGCGCGACAGCGCCTTGTGCATGTCGACCATGGCCTGGATGGTCGCCTCCGAGTCGGCGACGTCCCAGTCGAGCAGGATCTTCCTCGGCCCGAACGGCCACCACCAGCGCCGGCCCAGATACAGCCGCCCGTTCGAGGCGTCGGCCGCCTGGCCGAACCACGGCATGACGCAGTCGAGCGGGTCGCCGCCGCGCGCCTCCTTTGCGAGCCGCGCAAACGCCTTGCCGAGCACGCCGCCGAGGCGTCGCCCGCTCTGTGCCAGCTCGCCGATGGTGTTGCCGATGGCGTCGGGAAAGCCGCCGTCCTCGACGAAGAACCGCCGCCCATCCCGGCTACCGTCGAGGAAGTCGATGGCCGCGGTGATGGTCGGCCCGCGCGTCGGCGAGACGCGGCGGTCGCGGTAGACGGCGGGGGTGAGGAAATCGCCGTTGGAGCTCCACCCGAGCCCCAGCCGCCGGCTGACATTGGGCAAGGTGCGATAGTCGTCGCGGCAGCGCAGCAACAGCTCGGTCGAGCCGAGCGAGCCGGCGGCGAGAACGACGATGCGGGCGGCGCAGTCGTCGGCGATCAGGCGGCCGTCCTCGATGCGGTCGACGCCGACCGAGTAGCCGTCGTCGAGCGGCGCGATCGAGCGCACGACGTGCAGCGGGCGCAGCTCGGCGCCGCTCGCGCGCGCCGCCGCCAGATAGTTGAGGTCGAGCGTGTTCTTGGCGCCGACCCGGCAGCCGATGTCGCAGTTGCCGCAGTGGATGCAGGTGCCCTGGACCTGGCCGTGGGCATTGGTCCAGCGCTTCGACCACTTGGCATCGTGCGCATCCTCGAGGCCGTAGTGCCAGTCGTCGCTGAAGGTGACGGCGAGCGGCAGCTTGCGCACCCGGTCGCCATGCCCGAGGGCCTCGGCGCCGTCGCGCATCAGCTTGGTGCGCTCGGTGAGCTGGCCGTCGGGCAGCTCGTGGACGTCGAGCATCCGCCCGACCTCGGCGTAATGCGGCGCCAGCGACTCGTAGCTGATGCCGGGCGGCCAGCCCCGCTCGAACGCCCACGGCTCGGCCTCGACCGAGACGTTGGCGTAGATCAGCGAGCCGCCGCCGACGCCCGCGCCCTGGATCACGGTCATGTGGCCGAAGAAGCGCGCGTCGATCCAGCCGTTGTGCCGCTCCGGATGGTCGTCGTCCCAGAGCCAGGCGTCGCCGGGGGCGCGGGGATAGTCCTCGGCGCGCCATTCGCGACCGCGCTCGAGCACCAGCACCTTGCGCCCGGCTTCGGCCAGCCGGCACGCCACCGGCGCGCCGCCGAACCCCGAGCCGACCACGATCGCGTCGTAGCGCCGGACCATGGCCGGTTATCGCCGGCCGCGGCCGGTGAACGACTTCAGCATCTCGGGCCCGTAGCTGTGCCACAGCTCGCCCATGAAGAAGACGCCGAACTTGGTGAGCGTCTCGGCGATCTCGAGCGGCGAGCCGGCGCCGGTCACCCGCACCGTCGCAAGCAGATCGCCGAGATCGCGCACCCCGAGGCCGAGAATGCCGGCACCGACCACCGGCCCGTCCTTGCCCGCTCCCTGGTGCAAGGTGGTGTAGAGGGTGGTGGTGTCCGACCACAGGTCGAAGCCGCGGTCGTCGCGGACTTCCTTGCGCCCGGCCACGTAATACGGCTTGCCGGCGGCGCTGATCGCGAGCTCGTAGACCATCAGCTTGAGCTCGGGCTGGCCGGACGGCGAGAACAGGTTGAACACCCCGTCATGCGCCGTGAGCGCGACGCCGAGCGGCGCGAAGTCGACCGAGCCCGCAAGCTCGCCCGCATGGTCGGGATCGGCCACGAACGCGTCGAGATCGGCGATCGCGACGCGCGCGTTCATGGTCAGCCGGGTGCCGCGCCGGGCACCGGTCGCGCGGCCGCGCTCCGGGTCCTGCTCGTCGAGCGCGAACGGCCCGGCCATGGTCTCGCTGAACGTGATCCCGCGCATCACCCGGACCTCCCGGTCACCAGGGCGCGAGCTCAAGCTTGGCGATCAGCCGGTCGGTCGGCCGGTTGAGCCAGTCGCGCTTGCGGATCAGCTCGCCCTCGGTGTTGAACGGGCTGACGGTGATGCTGGCGCTCGCGCGGTCGACGTCGATGCGGCAGTAGTTGTCGTCCTGGGTGAAGTTCCAGGCCTGGTACTCCATCGTCTCGGCCTCTGAGATCAGGAACGTGTCGCGCTGGTCGGCCTGCGTCGAGTCGTGGACGTAGTTGGACGGGTCGCCGTCGGCGAAGAAGAACGGCCAATAGAACGCCGAGGAGGTGATCGAGAAGGCGCGCAGCGCCTCGGCCGTCGGCGCGCCGGCGAAGCGCATCCGGGCGACGTTCGAGCAATGGATGTCGCCCGACAGGAACACCACGTTCTGGACCGCGTTGTCGATCAGGCATCTGAGGATCGCGCGCCGGGTCACGGGGAAGGCCGGCCAGGAATCGCTCGCCTGCATCCACTGGATCATCTGGTGCCGCGCCTCATGCAAGTGCGGCGCATCCAAGCGTCCGGTGCGCGCGCTCATCGGGCTCGGCACGAACACGCTCGAGCTGACCACGAACTTGGGCAGGTTGCCGCCCTGCTGCTGTCGCTCGACCAGCCAGCGCAGCAGCCGTTCGAGCTGGCTCGGCTCCTCGCCGCCCATCGAGGGGCGGCCCAGCATGTGGTTGTCGTCGAGACTGTCCTCGACGTCATCAATGAAGCGCTGGGTGCGCGTGTCGAGCACGAAGAACGGATATCCGCCGCAGTCGAAGGTGCAATAGAGGCGCCGGCCGAAGCTGCGCGGGCCGTGGCTCCACTGGTAGCTCATATAGGCGCCGATCGCGATGTTGAAGACGCGGCGCGCCGCCGCCTTGCTGAGCCTGTCCTGGGTCCAGTTGTCCTCGATCTCGTGGTCGTCGAGGATCATGTAGGTCGGCATGCCGCGCAACAGCCGGCTCATGTTGGGCGAGCCGAACGCGGTCAGGTAGCGTTGCTGGAACTCCTCGAAGGTATCGGCAAGGCCCAACGGGACGTGCCGGTTGAGCATGTCGGCGTAGATCTGGTCGCCGACCATCAGCGCGAACTCCGCCCGCCGGCGCTTCGGATCGCCCACCTCGCCCGCGGCTTCCGCGCGCAGCGGCCCGAAGATGGTATCGGCCTCCTTGGCCTTCCACAGCAGTCCCGGATAGCGGCATGAGCCGAGGATGAAGGAAAGCTCGTCGGCGGCCGCCGCCTCGGCCTTGGGGAAGGTGAAGAACTCGGCGACACAACGGCTGCGGTCGCGCTTCAGCAACGTCTCGAGGTCGGACCTCAGGTTGTCCGGATCGGGCAGCCGATGTGCCAGGTAGTCGTCGGTGACCGTCTCGTCGTCGGCGAACGGATCGTCGATGACCAGGGTGCCGACCACCGCCGCATGCCGCGTCGCCGGCGCGAGCGTCGCCGGCCCCTTGCTCCGCCCGCGCCGCGTATGCGGGTCCCAGTCGGGCACGATGCCGACCTCGTCACCGAGATTGAGGGTGCCGGTGCGGTCGAACTCGCGGTGCAGGCGGAAGTAGTAGACGTCGGGCTTCGCGATCGGCTTGCCGTTCCGCTCGCAAAGGGCGATGACGCCGATGGTGCGGCGGGCGGAAGCCAGCTGCGCGCCCTGATCCTCCGGATCGCCGGCGCGAATCCAGATGCGGCAGGATGTCGGCGTGGTGTGTCCGACGATGGGGCCGAGCCCGGGAAACCGAAGGATGCTCATGCCTCGCCCCCGCCGCGGAACACGCGATCCAGCAGATCACTTTCACTGCCAAATTGCAAACTCGCCGGTCGCGATCACATTTTGTTGCTGTGCTCCTCTATACGTGCACAAGCAGTTGGCGTGACCCGGGATGCAGACGTCGTTCGAGCGCTGCCTCCGCCAGGGAAAACCCGGACGTCGCTCATGATCGCACGTGCCGCACCGTGGACTGCCAGGGCCTGTCTCCGCCACGGTTCGCGTCAGCGATTCGACCCCGCCGCGGGCGGTGTGACGCACGTCATCGACAGGGCCAGGACGGCGATATATCGAAGGGGCGTCGCGCAATCCAGGTCCGCCACTGCGGGAGTGGCGGCTAAGCGGGGACCGAGTGCGGACTGATACACGTCGAACCGTTGGCAGCATGCCCCAGAGAGGCACCTACGTGCCGCCCGAGGACACGGAAGCGCGAACGGATCATGGCGATCCGGCGCGACGCCGGAGGGCCGATCGCATGGCGAACATCGACGCCGTCCGCTGGATCGAGGTGACCGATCGATCGACGCCGGTCGGCTACCGCGAGTTCCTGGATCCGGTCTCCGGGTCCAGATGCGTGATCCGTGCCCACACGGTCGACGAGGATGGCCGGCCGACGGGAGCCGCCCACGGCAACGACCCTGCCGGCGGAGTCGGCCCCGGGCTGGACCAGGCCTCGGGCGCGAACGGCGCGCGATTTTTCATCTACAGTGTGGTGGCAACCGGCCTGGCCCTGGCCGGCATCGCGATCACGGTGTGGCAGGCGCTCAAGATGTTCGGCGGCGATTCGTGATCGACTGCCGCCGGCAGGCGGCCGCGGCGGGCTCAGCCGGCGCTCGTGCGCCGCAGCGCCTCGAGCAGTCCCTCCATGCCCTCGCGCTGTACCAGTGAGCCGAACTCGTCGCGCTTGGTCACGATCAGGCTCAGGCCCTCGACCGCGACGTCGACGATGCGCAGCGTCTCCTGCTCCCGGCGCACGCGGAAGTCGACCGGCAGCGGCGGGCCGTCGGGGCGGATGATGTCGAGCCGGACCAGCACGTCGCCGCCGGACAGTTGTGTCTGGGCGCGGATCTCGAACGTCTCGCCCGAGTAATCCGAAAATTGCGTCGCGTAGATGCCGCCCACATATCGTCCGAACAGCCCGAGATATTCGTGCTGCTGGCTTTCGGTGGCGGCCTTCCAGTGCCGGCCGAGAACGAACTTGGCCACCACCGGCACGTCGAAGGCTTCCGTGAACAGCTCCTGCAGCCGGCCTTGCAGCTCGCCGCGCGGCAGGTCCCGTTTGAGTTCCGTCAGCAGGCGGTCGCCGAGGTCGCTGACGAAGTCCGTCGGCGTGCGCGCCGGGTCGGCGCCGGCGGAGCCGGTCACCAACAGCAACACCGCCGCCAGCGCGGCCACGAATTGCCTTACCATTACGGGTACCCCCGCAACAACCTTGGCGGTCCGGCGCACGAGGCTCAGCCGCCACCGCCGGCCGGCGCCGCCGAGACCGACGATTCCCAAATTGGACCTCGGGCGTGCCGCTTCAAGTGCGAATCGGGCCGTACCGTAGCGTCGCCCGGCCGGCGTCGCCAGCGACAAGGTCGTGACATTTTCGGGGCTCGGGATCGGCGGGCGATCACTCGGCGGCGCTGGGCTGCCTCAGCACCGGCAACTCTGCCACCGCGTCCGAGCGCTTGCCGGTGACGTAGGTGTACACGCACGGAATCACGAACAGGGTGAAGAACGTGCCGACCAGAAGCCCGCCGACGATCACCCAGCCGATGTCCTGGCGGCTCTGGGCGCCGGCGCCCTCGGCGAGCGCCAGCGGCACCGCGCCGAGGACCATGGCGCCGGTGGTCATCAGGATCGGCCGGAAGCGGAGCGTCGCCGCCTCGAGCACCGCTTCCCTGGTCTCGCGCCCACGCGCGCGGATCTGATTGGCGAACTCGACGATCAGGATGCCGTGCTTGGTGATCAGGCCGATCAAGGTGACCAGGCCGACCTGGCTGTAGATGTTGAGCGTGCCGCCGGTCAGGTGGAGCGCGACCAGCGCCCCGGTCATCGACAGCGGCACTGTCAACATGATCACGAACGGATCGACGAAGCTCTCGAACTGCGCGGCGAGCACCAGGTAGATGAACGCGAGGGCGAGCGCGAAGGTCAGGTAGATGTCCGCGCTCGAGCGCTTGAACTCGCGCGACTGGCCCGAATAGTCGATCTGCGTGTCGGGCGGCACGATCTCGCGCGCCGCCGTCTCGAGGAAGCCGAGCCCTTCCGCCAGTGAGGTGCCGGGCGCCAGGTTGGCGGTCACCTTGGCCGCGCGCAGCTGATTGAAATGGTTGAGCTCCTTCGGCGCCACCGTCTCCTCGATCGAGACCAGGTTGGACAGCTGCACCAGCTGGCCGCCGTCGCTCTTGACATAGATGCGGTGCAGGTCGTCGGGGTTGGTGCGGTCGACGTCGGCGACCTGGACGATGACGTCGTACTGCTCTCCGTCCTGCTTGTAGCGGGTGACCTGGCGCCCGCCGAGCAGGGTCTCGACGGTGCGTCCGAGCTGGGCGACGTCGATGCCGAGCGAGGCGACCTTGTCGCGCTTGACGTCGACCCTGAGCTGCGGCGTATTGAGCTTGAGGTCGGTGTCGATGTTGGCGAGGCCGGGATAGTCCTCCGCCCGCGCCATGACCTGGTCGACCCATCCCGCCAGCTCGTCATAGGAGCGGATCGTCCCGATCACGATCTCGACCGGCTTGGAATGGCGGGCCTGCCCGAGCGGCGGCGGCAGGATCGGGAACGCAATTACCCCGGGGATCTGCGACGCCTTGGGCCCGACCTCGGCAGCGATCTCGCCCGCCGAGCGCTCGCGCTCGTCCCACGGCTTGAGATTGAGGAAGGTGATCCCTTGCGAGACCACGGGATAGCCCGAGACGACGAAGTAATGCGCGACCTCGGGGATGCTCTCGACGATCGGCTCGAAGCGGCGCGCGTAGCGGTCGGTGTAGCCGATGGTCGCGCCCTCGGGCGCGAGGTAGAACAGGCGGATGATGCCCTGGTCCTCGTAGGGCGCGAGCTCGGACGTCAGGCTCATATAGGCCGGCACGCCGGCGCCGGCGACGCCGAGGCCGATCAGCAATATCAGCGGGCGCACCCGCAAGCCCAGGCGCAGTGTCGCGCGATAGCCGGCGGTGAGCCCATTGAGGGCGGCCTCGCCGAGGCGAAAGAGCAGGCCGTGCCTTACGCCATGCGGCTTGAGAAGAAGTGAGCACATCATCGGCGACAAGGTCAGCGCGACGAATCCCGAGACCGCGACGGCGCCCGCCAGCGCCCAGGCGAATTCGGTGAACAGCCGGCCGGTGTTGCCGGTCATGAATCCGATCGGGGCGTAGACCGCGACCAGGGTCAATGTCATGGCAACGATCGCGAAGCCGATCTCGCGGCTGCCATCCAGCGCCGCCCGCAGCGGCGGCTGGCCGCGCTCGACATGGCGGTAGATGTTCTCGAGCATGACGATGGCGTCGTCGACCACCAGCCCGATGGCCAGCACCATCGACAATAGGGTCAAGGTGTTGATGGTGAATCCGAACAGCGCCATGAGCGCGCAGGCGCCGATCAGCGAGATCGGGATGGTCACGATCGGCACCAGCGTCGCGCGCACCGAGCGCAGGAACAGGAAGATGATCAGGACCACGAGGACCACCGCCTCGCCGATGGTGGCGTAGACGTTGTCGATCGATGCGTTGATGAAGATCGTGGTGTCGTAGGCGACGGCGACCTTCATGCCCTCCGGCAAGGTCTCGCGGATCGAGGGCAGCGCGCCGTAGATCGCGTTCGAGACCTCGAGCGGATTGGCGGTCGCCTGCTTGATCACGCCGAGCGCGATCGCGGTCTCGCCGTTGTAGCGGACTACGCGGCGTTCTTCCTGGGCGCCGATCTCGGCGTGGCCGACGTCGGCGAGGCGCACCAGATAACCGCCCGAGCGCTTGAGCACCAGGTCGTCGAACTCCGCCGGGGTCTGCAGATCGGTCTCGGAGAGCACCGAGAACTCGCGGTCGACGCTCTCGATCCGCCCGGCGGGAATCTCCACGTTCTGGCTGCGCAGCGCATCCTCGACGTCGACCGGGGTCAGGCCGAGGCCGGCCAGCCGGCCGGGGTCGAGCCAGATGCGCATCGAGTAGCGGCGCTCGCCGAAGATGCTCACCTCGGCGACGCCGGGCAGGATCTGCAGGCGGTCCTTGACGAAGCGGTCGGCATAGTCGGTGATCTGGGGCGGCGAGTGCCGGTCGCTGGTGAAGGCGAGATACATCATCGCCTGGGCGTCGGCCTCGACCTTCTGGATCACCGGCTCGTCGATGTCGTCGGGCAGCTGGGCGCGCACCCGGCCGACCCGGTCGCGGACGTCGGCGGCGGCCGAGTCCGGCTCACGGTCGAGACCGAAGGTGAGCGTGATCTGGCTCTGCTCCTGGCGGCTGATCGAGGTCATGTAGTCGATGCCCTCGATGCCGGCCAGCGAGTCCTCGAGCACCTTGGTGACCTGGGATTCGACGATCTTGGCGTCGGCGCCGCGGTACGAGGTCTGGACGTTGACCACCGGCGCGTCGATGTCCGGGTACTCGCGGACATTGAGGCGCTGGTAGCTGACAATGCCGACCAGGGTCAGCACGACGCTCATCACCGTCGCCAGCACCGGCCGGCGGATGCACAGCTCGGAGATCTTCACGACGATGCGTCGACGACGCCGGGCGCCGGCTCCTGGTCGGGCGCGCCGCGGGTCTCGATCACCCGCACCTTGGCGCCGTCGCGAATCTTGGCATGGCCGGCGACCACGATCTCGTCGCCCGCCTCGAGGCCGTCGACCACCTCGACCCGGCCGGTCTGGCGCAGGCCGAGCCTGACCTCGGTCAATACCGCCACCCCGTCGATGATACGGTAGACATAGCGGCGGTCGCCGCGCGGGATCAGCGCCTCCTCGGGCACCACCAGCGCCTGCTCGCGCTCGTCGACGATCAGGCGGACGCGGGCGAACAGCCCGGGGCGCAGATGTCCCTGCGGGTTGGGCAGGGTGGCGCGCACCGACACGCTGCGCCCGCCCGGCTCGATCAGCGGGTCGAGCGCGTAGACGGTGCCGACATAGCTCTCGTCGGGAAAGGCGTCGAGATCGACCTCGACCGCCTGGCCGACCCGGATCACCCGCAGGTAGCGCTCGGGCAGGGCGAAGTCGAGCTTGAGCGGGTCCACGCTCTCGAGGTTGACGATCGCCTGGCCGGCGCGCACGTAGTCGCCGACGCTGACCCCGCGCAGGCCGACCAGCCCGGCGAAGGGCGCGGTGATGGTGGATTTCTCGAGCCGCGCCCGGGCAAGCGCGGCGGCGGCCTCGTCGGCGCGCATCTGGGCGAGCGACTCGTCGAGCGTCTGGCCGCTGCCATGTCCTTTCTCGAACAACGCCTGCGCCCGGTCATAGGTGTGCCGGCTCAGCTCCTGGCGCGCTTCGGCCTGGGCGAGCTCGGCGCGGAAGATCGAGCTGTCGAGGCGGATCAGCATCTGGCCGGTGGCGACCGGCCGGCCCTCGTCGAAGCCGATCTCGGTCAGGCGACCGTCGATCTCGGGAGACACGACGACCGACTCGTTCGACAGCAGGCTGCCGACCGCGGAGATCGACTCGACCAGGCGCGTCGGGGCAATGATGGCGGACTCGACCGCCACCGCCGGCTTGGCGTCCTGGGCGCGCGCGCCCGGGGCGCCGCTGAGCAGCACGGCAAGGCAGGCCGCCGCCGCGGCCATTATTCGCTTGTCAGGCACGGTGCCTCGTTTGCTAGACTGGACCGTACAGTATGAATTGGACTCACCCGGCCCCTCGCCGTCAAGCAGAATCGCGGCGCGGCACCGGCGCCGGATGCGGCCTCGACAAAGGCCGGCCAACGCCTAGAGTGAGGCATCATGTCGCTTGCCCTGTCCGCGCCGCGCGAGCTGTCACGCTCCGACCAGAAGAAGGCAGCCATTATCGAGGCCGCGACGCAGGTGTTCCTGCGCGACGGCTACGGCCGGGCGAACATGGACTCGATCGCCCAGGTCGCCGGGGTCTCGAAGCAGACGATCTATCACCACTTCGGCAACAAGTCCGACCTGTTCGGCGCGATCATCCGCGCCAAGTGCGACCGCCTGCTCGAGCCGCTGGAGATGCCGACCGAGTCGGCCATGGACCTGGAAGGGGCGCTGGCCTCGGTCGCCCGCCAGTTCATCGACATCATGCTGGCGCCATCCTCGCTCGCGCTCCACCGCGTGTTGATGGGCGAGGTCCACCGGTTCCCGGAGCTCGGCCGCATGTCGTATCAGATCGGGCCGGCGCGGATCGTCGCCACGATCGCGGCCTATCTCAGCCGCCAGGGCGCGGCCGGCCGGCTCGACCTGCCCGACGCCAAGTTCGCGGCCGAGCAGTTCTACGCCATGCTCACCGGCCACCTCCAGCTCAGGGCGCTGCTCGGCGTCGAGGCCGACCCGTCGCCGGGTCAGATCGAGCGCACCATCAGGCACGCCGTCGACACCACGCTGAAGATCTACGCGCCGCACTAGGGTTCGCGCCGGTGCGATCACGGCGCCGCGCGGGATCGACCGCGACCGGCCGTGTCGCAGGCTCGCCACGCCGCCGCCCAGACATTAGAGTAGCGCCGACGCGGCCCGAGGTTGACCAAGGGGAGGGGACGAATGACTCGGTTTGTCGTGCTGGCGCAGTTTCGGGTCAAGCCCGGCAAGCGGGACAGCTTCGTCGCGCTGGCCGAGACCGACGCCACGGCGGCGGTGGCCAACGAGCCCGGCTGCCGCCGGTTCGACGTGCTGGTCCCCCACGACAGCACCGAACGCGTCGTGCTGTACGAGATCTACGACGACAAGGCGGCGTTCGACGCGCACCTGAAGAGCCCGCATCTGGCTGCGTTCCGCAAGGGCATCGCCGACCTGATCGAGGACCGGCGGATCGAGACCTTCGAGGTGCACGAGCACGCCGACCCGTGACCGCCGAGCGGGCGGGGGCGCGGGCAGCGTCCGAGCGGCCGGCCGGTTACTCGTCCTCGTCCTCGGCCACGGCCACGTCTATGGTCGCGCCGTCGGCCACGTCCTGGTAGACCGCCCTCTTGGCGCTGGCGCAGCCGGCGATGACGGCGGTCGCCAGCCTGGCGGCGCCGTTGCCGTCGGCGCAGACCGTCACCTTGGCGGCCTCGCCGGGCTTCATGCGCCCCTGCCAGACCACCGCGTTGTCGCAGACCATGTCGCGCACCTCGACCTTCCATTCCATGTCGGTCGGGTTGTTGAGGCGGACGTGGATCGTGTCCTTGGCCGCGGCGCCGAGCGCGCCGGCAACCGCCAGCAGCGCGGCGGCCGCCATCCCGAACCAGACTCTCACCATCGCTCTCCCCGAGTGGTTGTGCCTTGGTTATGGGACAGCATAGGACACCGGCGGCGGCCGGTACAGCGCCGGCGCTCACTGGACGATCGGCTGGGCCAGGATCCACAGGCTGAGCATGGTGTAGCAGACCATCAGCACCAGCATCGGCACCTGGCTCAGGATCGCCGCGGCGCGGCTCGCGAACAGGCGCAGCGCGGCAACGTGCGCCAGCACCACCCCGATCACGTGGCCGGTGACGATGGCGGTCACCGCCACGTACCAGACCACGCGCGCGTTGATCAGGCTGATGTCGATCCGGTAGCGCGCGGTGCCGAGCAGGTCCCAGCCGAACCCGAACGGGTCGGAGGCGAGCGGGATCGCAAGCTGGCCCGCGATCGCCAGGAACGACAGATAGTGGGCGAAGTGATAGCCGACCGCGATCGGCACCAGGGTGAACGCGAACCGGCCGGCGAGCGCCCACAGGTCGTAATGCGCGGGCCCGCCCGGCGCGGCGGCGAGCGGCGCGAGGCGCGCCATGATCCAGACGAAGACCAGAAAGAACGCGAGCACGGCGATCGGGAACAGCACCAGCGCGACGGTCTCGATCCCCTTGGCGGCGTTGCCGAACACATCGCGCATCACGAACAGCGCCGGCGCCAGCGTCTCGCACGAGAACGCGGCGTCGACCGTGGCGCTCCACAGCGGCGTCTCCATCAGGCCGTCGAAGGTCACCGTCGACAGCATCAGCACGACGAAGCAAACCATCGAGCGCGACGCCGGCGCATCCACCAAAAGCCCGGCGCCGTAGGGACGCAGCTCGAGCTCCGCGCCGCCGCCCGGCGCCGGGGCGATCGGCGCGAAGCGGCCGAACACGGAAAAGGCGAGGGTGAACGCCTCGCCGCCGCCGAGCCAGGCGTCGCGGCCGAAGGCAACCATCGCCGCCAAGGTCAGCACGCTGTAGGCGAGGATCACCGCCGCCAGTGCCGCCGGCACCTCGCCGTGCTTCCAGATCAGCTCGATCCACGCGAAGCCGGCGAACAGCGCCACCGCCGGCCACGCGCCGAGCGCGCGCGGGTAGCGGAGCGGCGGCGCCGGCGGCGGCCGGCGGGCCAACCGCGTCCATGCCCAGGCGCCGAGATCGTAGAGGGTCGCCCACGGGTTGAGCGCCGGCCACGGGTTGGCGACCAGCACGCACACGAACACCAGCCCGACCCACCACAGCACCCACACCAGGGTCGGGGCGATGTTGCGGATCGGGCTCTGGACGCCGGCGAGTCCGGCGGCGACGACCAGCACGAGCACCGCCAGGCCGAGCGCGCGCAGAAGAGGAACCATGGTCTTGGCGGCCGCGCCGACCGGAAGGCGCGGCCAGGGCCGCCTCCGGCCGGGGCCGGCGCGCCGGCGCGCGGCGACGGCGGCGAGGGCGAATGACAGGCCGACCACCAGCGCCGCCGCGGCCAGCCAGTACGACAGCGGCAGCGGCAGATCGTAGCGCTGGCCGAAGCCGTGCGCCTGCGCCGGGCCGGCGGCGAGGACGCCGGCGAGCGCGAGCCGCAGGCTACGGCGCGACCGGCGCGCGACCGCCACGGCAGCTAGCGGGGATGGACCTCGACATAGAGCAGGGCGGACTCGTCGTGCTCCTCGCCGTGGTCGTCGCCGAAGCCGTGCACGGTGACCGGGAAGCGACCGGTGGCATTGGCGTCGAACTCGATCGCCGTGACCTCGCCCGGCACCAGCCGGGCGGGCAGGTCGTAGCCGTGCAGGTGGATCTCGGCCGGCTCGTCGCCGGTCCAGCGCAGGACCACGTGCTCGCCCTCGGTGACGCGCACCACCTGGTCGCCGACCACCGCGCGGTCTGCAATCGTGACGTCGCGCGTCACGGTCGCGCCCTCGGCGCGGGTACTGCCCGCCACGCAGATCAGCAGCAGCCCGGCGACGAGATAGGCACCGGCGAGGCGGCGGTCACGGCGCCGCCCCGCCCACTTCGACAGCGGCAAGGTCATCGCTCACATGCTGCCGGGGCCCGGGCCGTTGTTGAAGTGGCCCATCGGGTGGTACCAGGCGGGCAACAGGGTCAACGAGTTGGGGTTGAGGTTCTGGCTCTTGAACGCGTCGATCGAGTCGACCACCTGCTGGCGCTCCAGGTCGACCACCGTGATCGAGCCGTCGCTCATCCCCGGCAGGTTGAGCAGCGAGTTCTGGACGAAGGCGAACTTCTCGTCCTGGGTCAGGGCGACGTGATGGGCGCCGCCCGCCGCCGGCAGGGTCTTGAGTAGCTTCGGCGCCAGCGGCCCGGCGCTGATGTCGAAGATGTGGAACATGCCGGGATCGGCGGTGGTGACGTAGAGCCGGTCGACCGCCTTGTTGAAGTACATCTCGAGCGGCATCGCCGCGCCCTCGGTCGAGAAGTCGAACAGCTCGCGGATATCGAAGCTCTCGGTCTCGGGGTTCCAGACCGCGGCGGCGAGGGTGTGCGCCATCATGTTGGTGAAGTATGCGACCGGCGGATCGCTGTCGGGCACGAACACGATCTCGACCGGCGCCGCGGAGCCCTTGTCGGAGGCGGGTAGGCTCGCCAGATGCTCGCCGGTGCTGGCCCGGATCACCTCGACGGTGGTGCCGACCGCGCTCATGTCGGGCTTGATGCAATTGACCACCAGCAGCCGGTCGATGCTCTCGTCGAGCGCGATGCCGTGCGGATACGCGCCGGGAAGCTCGATCAGACCGGTCATCTCGTCCTTGACCGCATCGCCCACCGCGACGTTGCTCGATCCCATGCAGGTGACGAACCAGCGCGAGTTGTCGTCGGAGAAGATGATGTCCTCCTGTACCTTGCAGCCGGGGGTCGCGATCGGCCTGGCGCGGTAGGGAAACTCGCCGAGGTCGATGACGTGCAGGACCTCCTTGCCGAGCGCGGTGACGTAGGCCTTGGTCAGGTCCCGGTTGTAGAACACGTGATGAAGCACCGTGTCCGGCGGCATCGGCATGTCGATCAGGATCTTGCCGTAATCGGGCGAGGCCCGGTCAAGCTCGATGATGGCGATGCCCTCGCGCCGCACCGGCGTCGCGGACTGCAGCTGCAGCGACTGCAGCGACTCCTCGGCCTTGGTCTCGTAGTTGGCGATCGCCAGCATGTCGGCGCGCGCCGCGGCCGGCGCGGCGGCAAGAGCCACCGTGACGACGGCGAGCGCCTCTCGCAACTTGAACATGGTGCAATTCCTCCCTTGGCCTTGACTCGCCCGTGCCCTCCCACGGCCTCGGGCTGGCCTGGTGACAACGGTGATAGGTAATGAGTATGCCATCACGGCGCCGGCGCCTGTGAGCTAGTTCACAGCCGCATTCACGCGGCCGGCCGACACCAGAGCATAGGCGAGCGGGACCATCTTGGATACAGCATCGAACACGGCCCCTGATGCCGTCGTTGGGCCTGATGGTCGGGATCGCCGCCTGTGGCCGCGGCGCCGGCGCGGCTGATGAACGCGCGCGCGCCGGCGGCCGCGATCGCCGATGCTCATGCCGTGCCCGCGGCCGGGGTGCTGAGCCGGCTCGGGGTCGATCCGGCGCGCGGCCTCGGCTGGCGCGAGGTCGCGGCGCGGCGCCGGCGCTACGGGCGCAACCGGCTGCCGGCGCAACCTGCGCGCAGCCTCTGGTCGATCCTCGCCGACCAGTTCAAGAGCCTGGTGGTGGTCCTGCTCGCCGCGGCGGCGGCGTTGTCGTGGACGCTGCGCGAATGGACCGAGGGCACGGCGATCATGGTCGTGCTGCTGATCAACGGCGCGATCGGCTTCGTCACCGAGCTGCGGGCGGTGCGCTCGATGGAGGCGCTGCGCCGGCTCGCGACCGTCGCCACCAGGGTCAGGCGCGCGGGCCGGGTGCGCATGCGCCCGGCGCAAGCCCTGGTCCCCGGCGACGTGGTGGTGATCGAGGGCGGCGACATCGTCACCGCCGACCTCCGCCTGGTCGAGGCCGCGCGCCTGCAATGCGACGAATCGACGCTCACCGGCGAGTCGGTGCCGGTCGACAAGTCGACCGAGGCGCTGCCGCCCGAAGCGCCGGTGACCGAGCGCGCGAACATGCTCTACCGCGGCACCGCGGTGACCCGCGGCTCGGGCATCGGCGTCGTCGTCGCCACCGGCGCGGCCACCGAGCTCGGCCAGATCTCGGCGCTTGCGCAGGCCGCGGCGCCGGAGACCTCGCCGCTCGAGAAGCGGCTCGACCGCCTCGGCGGGCAGCTGGTGTGGGCGACGGTGGCGCTGGTCGCGGTGGTCGGCGGCCTCGGCGTGCTGCGCGGCAACGAGCCGCTGCTCATGATCGAGACCGCGATCGCGCTCGCCGTCGCCGCGGTGCCCGAGGGCCTGCCGATCGTGGCGACCATGGCGCTGGCCCGGGGCATGTGGCGGATGGCGCGGCGCAACGTCCTGATCAGGCGCCTGTCGGCGGTCGAGACGCTCGGTGCGACCACGGTCGTGCTCACCGACAAGACCGGCACCTTGACCGAGAATCGGATGACGGTGACCTGGCTCGAGCTCGACCGGCTCGCGGTCGAGGTCGGGGGCGCCGGCGAGGCGGCATTCACTGCCGGCGGCGCCGCGCTCGATGCGCGCGCCGACCCGCGCGCCGCCATGGCGCTGAGGATCGCCGTCGCCTGCAACAACGCCGCCCTCGAGCCGGTCGGCGAGGACGGCGCGGCGCGCGGCGTCGGCGACCCGATGGAGGTCGCGCTCCTCCTCGCCGCCGCCAAGGCCGGACTCGACCGCGCGACGGTGCTCCGCGACTGGCCCGAGCAGCGCGAGGAGGCGTTCAGCTCCGACGTCAAGATGATGGCGACGGTGCACCGGGCCGGCGCGGGCTACATGGTCGCGGTCAAGGGCGCACCCGAAGCGGTGCTCGCCGCCGCGACCGCGGTGCTGGGCGCTGACGGCCCGATCGCGCTCGATGCCGCCCGGCGCGCGCACTGGACGCGCCGCATCGACCGGCTGGCGGCGGACGGGCTCAGGGTGCTGGCGCTGGCCATGAAGGAGACGGCGGACGCCGACGACTCGCCCTACCGCGACCTCACCCTGGTCGGGCTGGTGGCGCTGATCGACCCGCCGCGCGGCGAGGTGCCGGCGGCCGTCGCCGCCTGCCGGCGGGCGGGCGTGCAGGTGGTCATGGTCACCGGCGACCATGCCGAGACCGCGCGCGCCATCGCGCGAGCGGTGGGGATCGGGGACCCGGGCGACGCCACCGGCGGGGGCGGGGTGTTCGCGCGGGTCACGCCCGAGACCAAGCTCGATCTGGTCGCCCGCTACCAGGCCCAAGGCGAGATCGTCGCCATGACCGGCGACGGCGTCAACGACGCCCCGGCGCTCAGGAAAGCCGACATCGGGGTGGCGATGGGGCGGCGCGGCAGCGACGTCGCGCGCGAGGCCGCCGACATGGTGCTGCGCGACGACTCGTTCGCCTCGATCGTCGCCGCCATGCATCAGGGACGGGTCATCTTCGGCAACATCAGGAAGTTCGTCTGCTATCTGATGTCCTGCAACCTGAGCGAGATATTGGTGATCGGGGCAGGAGCGGTGTCGGGGCTGCCGCTGCCGTTGCTGCCGCTTCAGATCCTCTATCTCAACCTGGTCACCGACGTCTTTCCGGCGTTCGCGCTGGGCGCGGGCGAGGGCGAGGCCGACATCATGGAGCGGCCGCCGCGCGACCCGGCGGAGCCGATCCTCGGCCGGCGGCATTGGGCGGGCGTGATCGGCTACGGGGCGCTGATCGCGGCGGCGACCCTCGGCGCGTTCCTGATTGCGCTCGCCCGCCCCGAGGGCGGCGAGGAGGCCGCGGTCACGGTCGCCTTCCTCACCCTGGCATTCGCCCAGCTGTGGCACGTGTTCAACATGCGCGAGGCCGGCAGCCCGCTCTTCGCCAACGAGATCACGCGCAACGGCTACGTCTGGGGCGCGCTCGCGCTGTGCGTCGGGCTGATGGCGGTCGCGGTCGGGGTGCCGCCGGTGGCCGAGGTGCTGGGGCTCGCGGCGCCCGATCTGCGCGGCTGGCTGCTCGCACTCGCCTTGAGCCTGGTGCCGTTGGCGGCGGGTCAGCTGCTCAAGCTTGCGCCGCGGCGCCGGCGCCGCTGACCGGGTCGCGAACCGAGTCAGGCTCCTCGGCGCCGTCGAGGTCGAGGTTGAGAGTGCCGCCGCCTGCGAGGCGGTGGCGCTGGTCCTTGAAGCCGACCGTGATCGGCTCCGCCGCGCACTCGACCGCGGCGATGCGCAGCCGTCGGTGGGTGATCTCGAGGGCCAGCGCATGGCCCCGATACCTGATCCGGAACCTGAGGCGCGTGAGCGTGCTCGGCAGGCGCGGGTTGAAGTGCAGCACGCCCGCGCGCGGCTCGATCCCCGAATAGCAGCGCTGGACCAGGTCGACGGTGCCGGCCATGGCGCCCAGATGCACGCCCTCGGCCGTGGTGCCACCCTGGATGTCCTCGATGTCGCTGTTCAGCGCCTCGTGGAACAGGCGCCACGACCCCGGCCGGTCCCAGCGCGCCAGCACCCAGGAATGCACCACCCGGCTCAAGGTCGAGCCGTCGGAGGTGCGCTGGAGGTAGTATTCGATGTTACGCGGGATCGTTTCGTAGACGAATGGATAGCCCTGCCGCTCGAACAGCTCGCGCAACTCCTCGGACGAGAACAGGTAGAACAGCATCAGCACGTCGGCCTGCTTCGACGCCTTGTAGCGGTTGGCGCTGTCGTTCTCAGCCTCGAGGATGCGGTCGAGGCGCTGGATGTTGCCGTAGCGCTGCCGGTAGCCGTCCCAGTCGAACTCGGCCAGGTCCTCGTAGCCCGCGAACTGGCTGATGATGCCGTCGTCGTGGAACGGCACGAACATGTTGCGGCTGATCGCGTCCCAGGTCTCGAACTCGTCCGCGCTCAGGCCGAGCTTGTCGCACAGGCGCCGCTGCTGGTCGGCGGGCAGGATGTCCCTGAGCTCCAGCGCCCGGCACAGCACCCACGCCGCCATGACGTTGGTATAGGCGTTGTCGTCGAGGCCCGCGCGCTCCGCGTCCGGATAGGCCTCGTGGTACTCGTCCGGGCCCATCACGCCGCGGATGTGGTAGCGGCCCGACTCCTCGTCCAGGCGCGCGATCGAGGTCCAGAAGCGGGCGATCTCGTAGATCACCTCGGCGCCGTAGAAGGCCAGGAACTCGACGTCGCCCGTGACCTGGAGGTACTGCCAGATGTTGTAGGCGATCGCGGCGTTGACGTGGCGCTGCAGCGCACTGTTGTCCGCGGTCCATCGCCCCGACTTCGGGTTGAGGTGGTGGAGCTGGCTGGTCTCGCGGCCGTCGCTGGCGCTCTGCCAGGGAAACATGGCGCCGGCGAAGCCCGCCTCGCGCGCCGCCTCGCGCGCCTCGCCCAAGCGCCGGTAGCGGTACATCATCAGCGCGCGCGTGATCTCCGGCATGCGGAGCGTCAGCGTCGGAAAGATGAACAGCTCATCCCAGAACACGTGGCCGCGATAGGCCTCGCCGGTCAGGCCCCGCGCCGGCACCCCGGCGTCGAGCCCGATGGTGTTGAGGGACGCGGTCTGGAGCAGATGGAACAGGTGCAGCCTCAGCGTCGCCACCATCCGGTTGCTCGGGCTGCCGTCGACGTCGACATCGATTCCGAACTGCTCCCACAAATAGCGCCAGGTGCGCGCGTGCGCGCCGAGCAGGCG
>DASWHU010000046.1:0-3140 GCA_036398035.1 Alphaproteobacteria bacterium
CGAGGGCGACACGGTCAAGCGCACCGGCGCCATCGTCGACGTGCCGGTCGGCAAGGCGCTGCTCGGCCGGGTGGTCGATGCGCTCGGCAACCCGATCGACGGCAAGGGCCCGATCGCGACCAGCGAGCGCCGCCGGGTCGATGTCAAGGCGCCCGGCATCATCCCGCGCCGGGGCGTGCACGAGCCGATGCAGACCGGGCTCAAGGCGATCGATTCGCTGGTGCCGATCGGGCGCGGCCAGCGCGAGCTGATCATCGGCGACCGCCAGACCGGCAAGACCGCGGTGGCGGTGGACACGATCATCAACCAGCGCGCGGTCAACCAAAGCGGCGACGAGTCGAAGAAGCTCTACTGCGTCTACGTCGCCATTGGCCAGAAGCGCTCGACCGTCGCCCAGATCGTCAAGACGCTCGAGGACAACGGCGCGCTCGACTACTCGATCGTGGTCTCGGCGACCGCGTCCGAGCCGGCGCCGCTGCAGTTCCTCGCGCCCTATTCGGGCTGCGCGATGGGCGAGTACTTCCGCGACAACGGCATGCACGCGCTGATCATCTACGACGACCTGTCGAAGCAGGCGGTGTCCTACCGCCAGATGTCGCTCTTGCTGCGCCGCCCGCCCGGGCGCGAGGCCTATCCGGGCGACGTGTTCTATCTGCACTCGCGCCTGCTCGAGCGCGCGGCCAAGATGAACGCCGACAACGGCGCCGGCTCGTTGACCGCGCTGCCGATCATCGAGACCCAGGCGGGCGACGTGTCCGCCTACATCCCGACCAACGTCATCTCGATCACCGACGGCCAGATCTTCCTCGAGACCGAGCTGTTCTACCAGGGCATCCGCCCGGCGATTAACGTCGGCCTGTCGGTGAGCCGGGTCGGCTCGGCGGCGCAGATCAAGGCCATGAAGCAGGTTGCCGGGCGGATCAAGCTCGAGCTCGCCCAGTACCGCGAGATGGCGGCGTTCGCCCAGTTCGGCTCCGACCTCGACGCCGCCACCCAGCGCCTGCTCAACCGCGGCGCGCGCCTGACCGAGCTGTTGAAGCAGCCGCAGTACAGCCCGCAGCCGGTCGAGCAGCAGGTGGTGTCGATCTTCGCCGGCGTGCGCGGCTATCTGGACGGCATCGACGTCGCCCAGGTGACCCGGTTCGAGGGCATGCTGCTGGGCGAGGTGCGCGCCAAGCACGCCGACCTGCTGAAGACGATCCGCGAGCAGGCCGAGCTCAGCGAGGAGAGCGAGCAGCGGCTGCACGCGATCATGAAGGACTTCGCCAAGACCTTCGCGTAAGCCTGCCGATGGCCACCCTCAAAAGCCTCAAGATCCGGATCAACAGCGTCCGGGCGACGCAGAAGATCACCAGCGCGATGAAGATGGTCGCGGCGTCCAAGCTGCGCCGCGCGCAGGACGCGGCCGTGGCCGCGCGCCCCTACGCCGAGCGCATGGAGCGGATGGTGTCCTCGCTAGCGGCGTCAGCGGCGGACAACGAGTCGGCGCCGGCGTTGCTGCGCGGCACCGGCGCCGAGGCCACGCATCTGTTGGTGGTGGCGACCTCCGACCGCGGCCTGTGCGGCGGCTTCAACAGCTCGATCGTGCGCGCGGTGCGCCGGCGCATCGCCCTGCTCGCCGACGACGGGCGTGCGGTGAAGCTGTTCATGGTCGGGCGCAAGGGCCGCGACCAGCTTCGCCGCGAGCACGGCCAGCGCATCGTCGAGGCGATCGAGGGGGTCGGCCAGCGCGGCGTCAACTTCGCCGAGGCGGCCGACATCGCCGGCAACCTGTCGAAGCGGTTCGATGCCGGCGAGTTCGACGTCTGCACCATCTATTACAACCGCTTCCGCTCCGCGGTCTCGCAGACGGTCACCGCGCAGCAGCTGATCCCGTTCGCCCCCGCGGCGGAACGCCGCGACGGCGACGACAGCGGACCGGCGGGCCTGGCGGTCTACGAGTTCGAGCCCAGCGAGGAAGCCATCCTGGCTAATCTTTTGCCGCGCAACATGGCGGTGCAGATCTTCCACGCCCTGCTCGAGAACGGCGCCAGCGAGCAGGGTGCGCGCATGATGGCGATGGACAACGCCACGCGCAACGCCGGCGAGATGATCGACAGCCTGACCTTGCGCTTCAACCGCACCCGCCAGGCGGCGATCACCAAGGAGCTGATCGAGATCATCTCCGGCGCCGAGGCGCTGTAGAATGCGGCGCGCACGCGACATGGGAGCAGGAGCATGAGCAACAGCGTCGGACGAATCACCCAGGTCATCGGCGCGGTGGTCGACGTGCAGTTCGACGGCGAGCTGCCGGCGATCCTGAACGCGATCGAGACCGACAACCACGGCAACCGGCTGGTGCTCGAGGTCGCCCAGCATCTGGGAGAGAGCACGGTGCGCACCATCGCCATGGACTCGACCGAGGGCCTGGTGCGCGGCGGCGAGGTGAGCGACACCGGCGGCCCGATCACGGTGCCGGTCGGGCGCGAGACGCTCGGGCGGATCATCAACGTGATCGGCGAGCCGATCGACGAGCGCGGCCCGGTCGAGACCAAGAGGCGGGCGCCGATCCACGCGCCCGCGCCCGCCTTCACCGACCAGTCGACCGAGGCCGAGATCCTGGTCACCGGCATCAAGGTGATCGACCTGCTCGCGCCGTACGCCAAGGGCGGCAAGATCGGCCTGTTCGGCGGCGCCGGCGTCGGCAAGACCGTGATCATCCAGGAGCTGATCAACAATATCGCCAAGGCCCATGGCGGCGTCTCGGTGTTCGCCGGCGTCGGCGAGCGCACCCGCGAGGGCAACGACCTCTATCACGAGATGATCGAGTCCGGCGTCATCGACCTCGACGGGGCCGAGTCCAAGGTGGCGCTGATCTACGGCCAGATGAACGAGCCGCCCGGCGCGCGCGCGCGCGTCGGCCTGTCGGGGCTGACCGTTGCCGAGTACTTCCGCGACCAGGAAGGCCAGGACGTGCTGTTCTTCGTCGACAACATCTTCCGCTTCACCCAGGCGGGCTCCGAGGTCTCGGCGCTGCTGGGCCGCATCCCGAGCGCGGTCGGCTACCAGCCGACGCTGTCGACCGACATGGGCAATTTGCAGGAGCGGATCACCACCACGCGCAAGGGCTCGATCACCTCGGTGCAGGCGATCTACGTGCC
>DASWHU010000047.1:0-2231 GCA_036398035.1 Alphaproteobacteria bacterium
CGTGCTCGGCGCCACCTCGGGCGACACCGGCTCGGCCGCGATCCACGCCTTCCGCGGCCGGCCCAACGTCGACATCTTCATCCTCCACCCCGAAGGAAGGGTGTCGGAGGTCCAGCGCCGGCAGATGACCTGCGTCGCCGACTCGAACGTCCACAACATCGCCGTGCGCGGCACGTTCGACGACTGCCAGGCGCTGGTCAAGGCGATGTTCAACGATCCGTCCTTCCGGCGCGCGCACCGCCTGTCGTCGGTCAACTCGATCAACTGGGCGCGGGTGATGGCGCAGGCGGTCTACTATTGCACGGCGGCGGCGAAGCTCGGCCTGCCCGCGCAGGGCGTCGCGTTCGCGGTGCCGACCGGCAACTTCGGCGATGTCTACGCCGGCTACGTCGCGCACCGGATGGGGCTCGGGGTGTGGCGGCTGATGGTCGCGACCAACCGCAACGACATCCTGGCCCGCGCGCTCCGGCGCGGCGACTATCACCTCGGCCCGGTGCATGCGACCATCTCGCCGAGCATGGACATCCAGGTGTCGAGCAACTTCGAGCGCCTGCTGTTCGAGCTCTACGACCGCGACGGCGCCGCGGTCGCAGGCCTGATGGACGGGCTCGCGCGGCACGGCGGCTTCGAAATTCCGCAGGCGCGGCTCGCCCGGCTGCGGGCACTGTTCGACGCCGCCAGCATCGGCGAGGACGAGACCTTGGCCACCATCGGGCGCGTCCACGCCGAGTGCGGGCGGCTGATCGACCCGCACACCGCGGTCGGGGTCGCCGCCGCCCGCCGGCTCGCGCCGCCCGAGGGGGTGCCGGTGGTGATGCTGGCGACCGCGCACCCGGCCAAGTTCCCGGACGCGGTCGCGCGCGCGACCGGCCGCCGCCCGCCGCCGCCGCCGGCGCTCGCCGCCCTGATGGACGCATCCGAGCGCTTTGCCGTGCTCGACCGTGACCTCGGCCAAATCCAGGACTATATTCGCGCTCACGCCGCCGCCGCGGCATGAACGGCAACAGGTCCGGATCCGGCATGGCCAAGACTCGCACATCGAACGGTATCGACGTCCGCCTGACCACGCTCGAGGGCGGCCTCAGGGTGATCAGCCAGCACATGCCCGGCTTCGCCACCTGCTCCGCCGGCGTGTGGGTGGGGGCCGGCGCGCGCAACGAGAGCGCGACGCTCAACGGCATATCGCACCTGATCGAGCACATGGCGTTCAAGGGCACCGAGCGGCGCGACGCCTATGCCATCGCGGCCGAGATCGAGGCCGTCGGCGGGCACCTCAACGCCTACACCTCGCGCGAGCACACCGCGTTCTACGCCAAGGTGCTCAAGGACGACCTGCCGCTCGCGCTCGACATCCTGGGCGACATCCTGTGCCACTCGACGTTCGCGGACGACGAGCTCGCGCGCGAGAAGGAGGTGGTGATCCAGGAGATCGGCCAGGCCCACGACACCCCCGACGACATCGTCTTCGACTACTTCCAGGAGACCGCCTATCCCGAGCAGTCGATCGGCCGGCCGGTGCTCGGCTCGGCGGACGGGGTCTCCCAGCTGACCCGCGACCAGCTATTCGAATACATGGCGAGCCATTACACCGCGCCCGACATGGTGCTGGCGGCGGCGGGCCACGTCGACCACGAGCGCCTGGTGGCGCTGGTCGGCGAGGCGTTCGCGACCCTGCCCGCGCTCAGCGGCCCGACGTTCGACAAGGCGCGCTACCTTGGCGGCGAGTTCCGCTCCGACCGCGCGCTCGAGCAGCTCCACTTGCTGATCGGCCTGGACGGATTCGCCTACCAGGACGACGACTTCTATGCCCTGCAGGTGCTGTCGACCCTGCTCGGCGGCGGCATGTCGTCGCGGCTGTTCCAGGAGGTGCGCGAGAAGCGCGGGCTGGCCTACTCGGTGTACAGCTTCGCCGGCAGCTACGTCGACGGCGGCCTGTTCGGGATTTACGCCGGCGCCGCGCCCGAGGACGCGGCCGAGCTCGCCGGCGTGCTGTGCGACGAGACGCGCAAGGTCGCCGACGGCGTCAGCGACGAAGAGGTCGCGCGCGCCCGCGCACAGCTCAAGTCGGGCCTCTTGATGTCGCTCGAGAGCAGCTACACGCGCTGCGAGACGCTGGCCCGCCAGCTGCTGATCTACGGCCGGGCGAAGACGATCGAGGAGATGGTGGCCGAGATCGACGCGGTCGGGCCTGAGCACGTGCGCGCGTGCATGACGCGCCTGCTCGGCACCGC
>DASWHU010000048.1:0-4322 GCA_036398035.1 Alphaproteobacteria bacterium
AAGTTCCACGGCGTCTACCAGCAGGTCGACCGCGACACCGCGACCGCGCTCAAGCAGGACGGCCGCGCCAAGACCCACCGGCTGATGGTGCGCATGAAGATCCCCGGCGGCTGCCTGACGCCGGAGCAATATCTGGTCGCCGACGACCTGGCCGGAGCCTGCGCCGACGGCAGCTTGCGCATCACCACCCGCCAGGACTTCCAGCTGCACGGCGTGATCAAGGGCGATCTGGCGCCGACCGTCGCCGAGATCAACACCGCGCTGATTACCACCTTCGGCGCGTGCGGCGACGTCGTGCGCAACGTCGTCACCACGCCGGCGCCGGTCGCCGACGCGGTGCACCGCCGGCTGCGCGACGACGCGGTGCGGCTGTCCAACCACTTCCTGCCCGCGACCCGGGCCTACCACGAGATCTGGCTCGACGGCAGCCCGCTGCCCGAATCCGCCGGCGCGGAAACCGAGCCGCTCTACGGCGCGACCTATCTGCCGCGCAAGTTCAAGATCGGCCTCGCCACGCCGGACGACAACAGCGCCGACGTCCTCACCAACGATCTCGCCGTCATCGCCTTCTTCGAAGGCGAACGGTTGCTCGGCTACGATTTTGCGCTCGGTGGCGGTCTTGGGATGACCCACAACAAGCCCGAGACCTATCCGCGCCTCGCGACCCCGATCGCGTTCGTCGAGCCCGACGGCCTGCTCACCGCCGCAGAGGCCGTGGTGTGCCTGCAGCGCGAGCACGGCGACCGCTCGAACCGCAGGCACGCGCGGCTGAAGTACCTGGTCGCGGAGAAGGGGGCGGAGTGGGTCAAGGCCGCGCTCGAGCGAATTCTGGGACGACCGTTGGCGCCGCCGCTGCCGCTGCCGCGCCTCTCGGTCCCCGACCATCTGGGCTGGCATCCCCAGGGCGACGGCAAGTGGTGGCTCGGCGTGCCGGTGGCGAGCGGGCGGATCGCCGACCGCGGCGGGGTGCGGCTGCGCTCCGCGCTCCGCGAGATCGTCACCGAACATGCGCCCGGGGTCGTCTTGACTCCCGACCAGAACATCCTGCTCGCCGGCCTGCCGCGCGGCGCGCGTCGGCGCATCGAGGCGGCGCTCGGCCGCCACGGCGTCGCCTTGCGCGAGCACATCTCGGAGGTCGAGCGTTGGGCGCTCGCCTGTCCGGCGCTGCCGACCTGCGGCCTGGCGCTGGCCGAGGCCGAGCGGGTGCGCGCACCGCTGGTCGCGGCGATCGAGGCGGCGCTTGCCCGCCACGGTCTCGGCGAGGAGCGCCTCAGCGTCCGCATCACCGGCTGCCCCAACGGCTGCGCGCGGCCCTATGCCGGCGACATCGGCATCGTCGGGCGCATGCCGGGCCATTACGCGGTCTATGTCGGCGGCGATTTCGCCGGCACGCGGTTGAGCTTCCGCCTGCTCGACAAGGTGCCGTTGGCGGGGGTGGCAACCGCGCTCGAGCCGCTGTTCGCGCTGTTCGCCGCCCGCCGCCGGCCGGGCGAGGGGTTCGGCGACGTCTGCCACCGCCTCGGCGCCGAGGCTCTCGGCCAGGCGATCGGCGGGGCGGCCGGCACACTGGTCCGGGAGGTGGCGTGATGGAGATCGCCGGCGGCGGCGCGGCGGCGGTCGAGCAGGCGCATGCGCTCGCGCGCGCCCACGGCCATCTGGGCGGCGCCGCGCTGCTGCGGGTGATGATCGAGCGGGTGTTTGCCGGCCGGATCGCGGTGGTGACCTCGTTCGGCGCCGAGTCCGCGGTGCTGCTGCACATGGTCGCCGAGGTCGATCCGGCGACGCCGGTGATCTTTCTCGACACGCTCAAGCATTTCCCGGAAACGCTCGCCTATCGCGACGCGCTGGCCGCGCGCCTCGAGCTTTGCGACGTTCGCACCGTGCGGCCCGACGCGCGCTACCTCGCCGGCCCGGACCCCGACGGCGAGCTGTGGCGCGCCGACCCCGACCTCTGCTGCCGCCTGCGCAAGGTGCTGCCGCTCGAGCGCGCGCTCGCCGGGTTCGCCGCCTGGGTGACCGGGCGCAAGCGTTACCAGGGCGGCGTGCGGGGCAGTCTTGCGCCGATCGAGGCGGTCGACGGGCGGATCAAGATCAACCCGCTCGCCCGCTGGCCGCGGGCCGCGGTGCGCGCGGCGCTCGCCCGCCACCGCCTGCCGCGCCACCCGCTCGCCGGCCGCGACCTGATCTCGATCGGCTGCGCGCCGTGCACGGCGCTGGTGGCGCGGGGCGAGGAGCCGCGCGCCGGCCGCTGGCAGGGGACCGACAAGACCGAGTGCGGCATTCACCTGCCGCTGCCCGCGCAGGCGTCGCGCACGCGCGCTCCGTGATCGCCCGGGCCGGTCCCGGCTTGCGCCCGCCGGCGCGCCTGGGGCATGCTTCTCGCGGCGGCGCCGTCGCGCGCCCCGAGGGGAGGACAGGGACATGCTGCACGATCGGCCGGCACGGCGATGGGCCGTGCTCTCGTTGGCGTCCGCGCTGGCGCTCGCCGCCGCTCCGGGACGCGCCGACATGATGCTCGCCGGGGTCGACAACAAGGTCGAGTTCAATGACCAGGGGCCGGTGTTCGTCGCCCCGGGCAACGACCTCGTCTCGGTGATCGACATCGGTACCGATCCCGAGGCGCCGCGCATCGTCGCCAACCTGCCGTTGATCAACTCGGTGTTCGGGCCGCCGACCAACCTCGCCATCACCCCCGACGGGCGACTGGCTCTGGTCGCCAACGCGATGAATTGGATCGCCGACGGCGACGGCTGGAAGCCCGACCCGGACAACCGCATTCACGTCATCGACCTGACCCTCGATCCGCCGCAGGCGATCGGCGAGGTCGAGGTCGGCCGCCAGCCCTCGGGCCTGGCGATCAGCCGCCAGGGCGACCTGGCGCTGGTCGCGCACCGCGCCGACAACTCGGTCGGCGTGCTCGCGATTGAGGACAAGACCGTGCGCCTGGTCCAGATCGTCGACATGGGCGAGCAGGTCGCCGCGGTCGCGATCGCGCCCGACGGCCGCCGCGCGCTGGTCGCCAAGTTCCCGGGACACAAGATCGCGGTGCTCGACATCGCGGGCGGGCGCGCGACCTACGACCAGAAGCAAGACATGCCGGTCGGGCTGTGGCCGTACAACGTCAAGATCAGCCCCGACGGCGGCCTCGCGCTCACCGCCGACAACGGCAACGCCGGCCAGTCCGACGGCCACGTCGATACGGTCAGCGTCATCGACCTTGAGGCGAGCCCGCCGCGGGTGATCGACCGCATCGCGGTCGGCGACGCGCCCGAGGGCCTCGCCATCAGCCCGACCGGGCGGGTGGCGGTGGCGGTGCTGCTCAAAGGCAGCGCCGGCATCCCGCCGGACCGCTGGTACTACCACCGCAACGGCACCGTGGTGGTGCTCGCGATCGACGGCAAGTCGGTGCGCCGCGTGGCCGAGGTCGAGGTCCGCGGCCTGCCCGAAGGCGTCGTGTTCAGCGCCGACGGCAAGTACCTCTATGTCGGCAACTTTGTCGACGGCGACATCTCGATCCTCGCGGTCGACGGCACCACGGTCACCAACACCGGCAAGACTCTCGCGCTCCCCGGCCACCCCGGCTCGATGGGCGCCAGCACGCCGTGACGGCGTTCCAACCCGGATCGCAAGGGTGATCGCCAAGGAGAGAAATGCAGCGATCGTCCATAGTGGTCCTCGCGCTATGCCTGCCGTTGGTTCGCGAGGCCGATGCCGGAGAGCTGGCGCCGGGCAATAGCGGCGCCTCGGATACCGCGACAGTCATCCAGTTGATGGACCCGCACCCGGTCGGCAGCGGGCTTACAGTGGCGCAGGCTTGTTGCAAGGTCTGCCGAAAGGGCAGGGCCTGCGGCGACTCCTGCATCGCCCGCGGCAAGACCTGCACCAGGCCGCCGGGGTGCGCCTGTGACGCGCAATGAACCGTGGCGGTCGGCTCGGTTACTTCACCACTTCCTTGCGCGGCCGGCCGGTGTCGTGAGCCGTCAGCAAGCCGTAACGGTCTCGGTTGGTCACACTGGAAAGATGTGCTTGAGCTGCTTGCGGCCGACGTAGCTCAGGTAGGTCTCGAGCGCCTCGAATACATTGCTGGCGCTGGCGATATCACCCTTCAGCGCCGCGCTTTCCGCGGCACCCAAAAATCTTGGGATATTGGCGAGCGCCTGCTGCTTGATCTTTGCCAAGTCATCGTATCGCGCGACGAACGGGGCCAGGAAATCCTGCAGTGCCTGGTAGTGGTCCATCTCGATCATGCGCAGCAGACGTGGCTCGAACATCTGGACCACCGTCTCGACGCCGATCGGGAAGCTCTGACCGCCGGCCGATAC
>DASWHU010000049.1:0-4617 GCA_036398035.1 Alphaproteobacteria bacterium
ACGGGCTCACGTCCGGCCATTGCTCGCGCGCGCCGTCGAGCACGTACTGAAAGCTGTCCCGGCATCCCGCCATGCCTTGCGCACGAGCTGCGAGCGGCGCCGCCGACATGACGAGCGCGAGGAGACTCCCGATCAGCCTACAGTTCATGATCGTCCCGTCGTCGTCTGCATCGGCGCGGCGCACGAGCGTTGCGAGTCTGTGCCACGGCCGGTGAAAACACAAGCGCGCCCGGTTGTCCCGGTTCTCAGGCCGCGGCGCGGCGCGCCCAGCTGAACAACACGTACAACGCCCATAGCTGCTTGCGGTGGTCGAAGCGTCCGCTCATGTGGCGTGTAACCAGCGCCTCGAGCGTCCCGCGGTCGAACCACGGCGCCAGCGCATTGCCGGGATCGAGCACCACGTCGGTGACGCGCGCGCGCAACGGCCCGCGCATGAGGGCCGCGATCGGCGGCGCGAAGCCGTGCTTTCGCCGCTCGGCCACGCGCGCCGGCAGCAGCTTGCGCGCAAGCCGCCTGAGCAGGTGCTTGCCGCCGCCGGCGCCGAGCTTCAAGCGCGCCGGCAGCGACAGCGCGAATGCCGCAAGGTCGCGGTCGAGAAACGGGCTGCGCACCTCGAGACTGTGGAACATCGACGCCCGATCGACCTTGGCCAGGATGTCCTCGGCCAGATAGAAGCGCAGGAACAGGCGCTGCAGGCGCGCGAGCCCGCCGCGGACGTCGAGCGCGGCCACCGCCTCGGCGGCCGGCGCCAGCGGGTCAGCGGCGCGCGCCGGAAAGGCGTCGGAGAACAGCGCCGCGTGGTCGCGGCCGGCGAACGGCGCCATCCACAGGAACGATTGCAGGTCGGCGGGCGCGCCGAGACCTTGGGCGAGCTGGCGCAGCCTGAAGTCGAGGCTCATATAGCCCTCGGACGCGGGCAGCGCGCCGACCGCGGCGGCCAGCAGGCGGCCGAGCGCGCGCGGCATCGCCGCCATCAGCGGCGCCCACCGCCGGACCGCGAAGTTCGGATAGCCGGCGAACAATTCGTCGGCGCCGTCGCCGCCGAGCGCGACCGTGGCGCCGGCGCGGGCGTGCCGGCAGACCAGCCAGGTAGGCAGGATCGAGGGATCGGCGAGCGGCTCGCTGATCCGCGCCTCGACCGCATCGAGCCCTGCGAGCAGGTCACCGGTGGCGAGCTCGGCGACCTCGTGCCTGAGCCCGAGATGGCGCGCCACTTCGGCCGCGAACGGCGCCTCGTCGTAGCTCTGGTCGGCGAAGCTGACGGTGTAGGCAGTGATCGCGGGCGCGTGGCGGGCGGCGACCGCCGCGACCAGGCTCGAGTCGATGCCGCCGGACAGGAACACGCCGACCGGAACGTCGGCGATCAGCCGCTCGCGCACCGACCGGTCGAGCAGCGTCTCGAGCCGGTCGAGCGGGTCCCCCGTCCAACCATCGCCGGGCTCCACCGCCGGCCGCCAGAACCGCTCGACCTCGGCGGTTCCGCCCGCGAAGCACAGCACCGAGCCGGCGCCGAGCTTGGCGATGCCGTCGAAGCCCGAGCGCGGGCCGGGGACGAAGTCGAAAGCAAGGAACTGCGCCACCGCGTGCGCATCGAGGCCCGCGCTCCGATACCCCGGGTGGCGGCGCAGCGCGCCCGGCTCGGAGGCGAAGGCGAGCGCGCCGTCGCGCACGCCGTAGAACAGCGGCTTCTCGCCGAAGCGGTCGCGGGCGAGATACAGGCGGCCGCCGGCGCCGTCTCGAAAGGCGAAAGCGAACATGCCGTCGATCCGCCTGAGCGTCTCGGCGACGCCGTGGCGGCGCAGCATCTGGAACAGGACCTCGGTGTCGGAGTCGTCGGCAAGCGCGACGCCGGCCTGGTGCAAGGCGGCGGCGTGCGCGCGATAGCCGTAGATCTCGCCGTTGAACACCAGCGCGTCGCCGCTCGCTTGGTCGACGCGCGGTTGGGCGCCGCCGTCGAGGTCGATCACCGCAAGGCGCACATGCCCGAGGCCGAGATCGCCATCGACGTGGACGCCGCGCCCGTCCGGGCCGCGCCAGGCCATCGCCTCCAGCATGTCGTCGAGGATCGCCGGCGCGTCCGCCGCGGGGTTTGTGAACCCGGCAATGCCGCACACCGGCGCCGTTACCTCGCGGTTGCGGCCATGAACAGCGACACCCCGACCGGCAGCGGCACGCGCGGCAGCCACAGGCGCTCGGCGTCGAAGACCGCGCGCAGCAGGCCGTTCGCCCAGCCGCCGCCGACCCTCTTGTCGTCGCGGCCGCTGCCCACGCCGAGCGCGCGCTGGGCCAGGCGCACCGCCGCGATCGCCGGGAACAGGTGGAAGTTGAAGTAGGTCGCATAGGTGACGTCGAAGCGCGGCGCCAGCGCACGCGCGAGGCCCGCGCGCGTGTAGCGGCGGCGGTGGTGGGCGAGGTTGTCGTGACGCGACCACAGGAAGGCGAACGCCGGCACCGCGACGAACAGCTGGCCGGGCCGCTTCAGATGGTCGGCGAGCCAGTCGACCGCGCCTCGCTCGTCGCCGATGTGCTCGAGCACGTCGAACGCGCAGATGGCGTCGAACCGGCGCGCGAGCGGCGCCGGGATCGCCGCGCACAGCACCTCGGTCCCCGGGTGGCGGGCGCGGCAGCGCTCGGCGGTCGGCGCGTGCATCTCAAGCCCGGTGACGGTGCCGAACCGCCCCAGCAGCGCCAAGTTGGAACCGGTGCTGCAGCCGACCTCGAGGATTTGGCGCGCATCGCCGGCGGGGGCGATCGCGTGGGCGACGAGGCTGGCGAGAATATTTCGGCGGGCGACCCACCACCAGTGGCGCTCGGCCAGCTCCTCGTCGAGCCGATAATGACTCGGGTCCACCGCGACGTCACTCCAGGTTGAGCGTGCTGCGGATACGATAGAAGGGCGAGTTGCGCGACTCGAAATAGATCCGGGTCAGCATCTCGGCGACCACGCCCAACAGCACGCACAAGAGCCCGGTCAGCCACAGCAGCGAGATCAGCAACGGCAGCGGCGTCAGGATGAACGAGACGTCCTCGACCACTTTCAGGTACAGCGCATAGGCGCCGGCGAGGATGCCGAGGCCGAAGCTCCACAACCCGATCCGGCCGAAGAACTGCACCGGCCGGTCGAGCGCCCGGTGCAGGAACAGCACCACCACCAAGTCCAGGAGCACGCGGCCGGTGCGCCCCAGCCCGTATTTCGACGCACCCGCTCGGCGCGGGCGGTGGCTGACCTCGAGCTCGGCGATGCGCCCGCCGGCCCAGGCCGCATAGACCGGGATGAACCGGTGCATCTCGCCGTACAGGCGCACGTCTCCCAGGACGTCGCGCCGGTAGGCCTTCAGCGTGCAACCGAAGTCGTGCAGGCGCACGCCGGTGGTGCGCGCGATCAGCCAGTTGGCGAGCCGCGACGGCAGGGTTCGCGCCAACCCTTCGCGGCGCGCCCGCCGCCAGCCCGAGACGACGTCGAAGCCGTGTTCGAGCTTGGCAAGAAGGCGCGGAATGTCGGCGGGATCGTTCTGCAGGTCGCCGTCGATGGCGACGACGACCGCGGCGGTGCTGTGGTCGAGTCCCGCCATCAGCGCCGCGGTCTGGCCGTAGTTGCGCGCCAGGTGGATGACCTTGGCCTCGCCGTGCGCGCGCGCCAGCCGGTCGAGAACTTCCGCCGAGCCGTCGGTGCTGGCGTCGTCGACCAGCACGATCTCCGCGTCGTAGCCCTGCTCGGCCACGACACTGGCAATCTGTCGATACAGCTCCTCGACGTTGCCGGCCTCGTTGTAGACCGGAACCACGATCGACAGCGACCGACCCATGCCTTCCTCCGCGCCCCCGCCGGCAGGCATCCCCCGCCGGCGGCGAGTATAGCAGCGCGGCCGGGGAATCAGGGCCGAGGCGGAGCCGCGCTTTCCCGGGCGACGATCTCGAACGCGCGGCGCAGCAGGCGCTCCGACGCCTCGCGGGTCATGAACCCGGCGTGGGCGGTGAGCGTGACGTTGTCGAGCCGGGCCAGGGGATGGCCCGCCGCCAGCGGCTCGTCGGCGAACACGTCGAGCGCCGCGTGGGCGAGCCGGCCCGCCTGTAATGCCTCGACCAGGGCTGGCTCGTCGACCAGGCCGCCGCGCGCCGTGTTGACCAGCATCGCCTGCGGCCGGATCAAGCCGATCCGGCGCCGGTCGATGATCTCCCGCGTCTGGTCATTAAGCGCGAGGTGGAGCGAGATCACGTCGGCGCTCGCCAGCAGCTCGTCGAGCGCACAGGCCTCGGCCGGCAGGTCCGCGGGTACCCCGCTCCGGTTCCAGGCGATCACGCGCATGGCCAGCGCCGCGCCGAGGCGCACCATCTCCTTGCCGATGCCGCCGGTGCCGACCACGCCCAGCGTCTTGCCGGCGAGCTCGACGCCGTCGAGGGTGGCCCACTCGCCGGCGCGAATCGCCCGGTCCATGGTCGCGATCTTGCGCCCGCCGGCGAGCATCAGCGCCAGCGCGTGCTCGGCGACGCTGCGGTCGCCGTAGCCGCTGATCGTGTGCACCCGGATGCCGCGGCGCCGGGCGGCGTCGAGGTCGATATAGCTGGATGCGCCGGTGCCCATGAACACGATGGTCCGCAGGCCGGGACAGGCGGCGA
>DASWHU010000050.1:0-11069 GCA_036398035.1 Alphaproteobacteria bacterium
GCCGTCGTCGGTATCGCCGATATACATGCCCGGGCGCTTGCGCACCGCGTCCAGGCCGCGCAGCACCTTGATCGACTCGGCGCCGTACTCGCCGGCATCGGCGCGCGGCGGGTTCTGGATGTGCGTGCTCACCATCGCGCCGCACCCGCGGCCGCGCGCGCCCGGCCGTCGGCGAGGACGAAGAACTGGGCGCGGCCCCGCAAGCCCTCGAACAGCTGGGCATCGGTGCCGCTGAGCCACGCCTGAGCGCCGAGCGCCGCGAGCGCCTCGAACAGCGCCGCACGCCGCACCCGGTCGATATGGGCCGCGACCTCGTCCAAGAGCACCAGCGGCGTGGTGCCGCGCCGCGCCGCATGCAGGCGCGCGTTGGCCAGCACGATGGAGATCAAGAGCGCCTTCTGCTCGCCGGTCGAGCACTGCGCCGCGGGCAGCCCGGACTCGAGGTGGGTGACGGCGAGGTCGCTGCGATGCGGGCCGCAGCCGGCACGCCCGGCCTCGGCATCGGCGCGCCGGCCGGCGCCAAGGCGCGCGCGCAGGCGCTGCTCGGCATCGACCGCGGGCATCTCGTCGAGCCACCCCTCGACCTCGCCGGCGAGCGCGAGGCGGGCCTCGGGCCACGGTGCCCGCGTCTCGGCGAGCGCGCCGGCGATGCGCGCCACCGCCTCTCGGCGTGCCGCCGCCACCGCCACCGCGTGCCCGGCGAGGGTCTCCTCGACCGCGTCGATCCAGCGCCCGTCGGCGCGCTCGGCCAACAGCCGCGCCCGCTCGCGCAAGGCGCGCTCGAAAGCCGCGAGCTCGCGCCCGTGGCCGGGCTCGAGGCCGGCGACCAGGCGGTCGAGGAAGCGCCGGCGCGCCGCTGGCGCATCGCTGAACAACCGGTCCATGGCCGGGGTCAGCCACAGCACCGAGCAGGTCTCGGCGAGCGCCGCCTGGCCGCGCGCGCCCTGGCCGTCGATGCGCACCACCCGCCGCTCGCCCGCGCCCTGCGGGTCGAGCCCGGTGCCGACTGCGACCGCCCCGCCCGGGGTGCAGAGCCGCGCCGAGACCGCCCAGCGGCCGTCGCCGCCCCGGCGCGCAAGCTCGCCGAGCCGCGCGCCGCGCAGGCCGCGGCCAGGCGCGAGCAGGGACAGCGCCTCGAGCAGGTTGGTCTTGCCGGCGCCGTTGGCGCCGGTCAGCACCACCGGCCCGGGCCCGGTATGCAGGTCGAGGCGCGGATAGCCGCGGAACTCGCTCACGCCCAGCCGCTCGACCCAGCTCGGCGGCGGCGCGGCCGCGGCGATGCGGTCACGGGCCGGGCCCAGGACAGCCGCAGCGGCCGTCGTCATACGCGCATCGGCATCAGCACGTACAGCGCGAGCGGGTCGTCGCTGTCGCAGACCACCGTCGGCGAGGCGGCGTCGGCCATCTCGAACTTGATGCTGTCGCCCTCGATCTGCTGGGTCATGTCGAGGACGTAACGCGAGTTGAAGCCGATATCGATCGCCTCGCCGCCATAGTCGACCGCGAGCTCCTCGGTGGCGCTGGCCTGGTCCGGGCTGTGCGCGGACAGCACCACCTTGTCGTCGGCGATGCTGAGCTTGATCGCCCGCGACTTGTCGCTGGCGATGGTCGAGACCCGATCGACCGCGTCCGCGAACGCCTTGCCGGGCACGGTCATGATCTTGTCGTTGCCCTCGGGGATGACGCGCGCGTAGTCGGGGAAGGTGCCGTCGATCAGCTTCGACGACAGGGTGGCGGTGCCGAGCACGAACCGGATCTTGACCTCGGACAGCCCGACCTGGACCTCCTCGTCGAAGTCCTCCAGCAGCTTGCGCAGCTCGCCGATCGCCTTGCGCGGCACGATCACGCCGGGCATGCCTTCGGCACCCGCCGGCAGCGCCACCTCGACCCGCGCCAGGCGATGGCCGTCGGTCGCCACCGCGCGCAGCACAGGCTGGTTGCCGTTCTCGACCGCGTGCAGGTAGATGCCGTTCAGGTAGTAGCGCGTCTCCTCGGTCGAGATCGCGAACCGCGACTTGTCGATCAGCCGGCGCAGGTCCTTGGCCGGGAGCGCGAACTGGTGGCCGAGCTCGCCGTCCGCGACCTGCGGGAAGTCCTCGGTCGGCAGGCAGTGGAGCGAGAACTTGGACCGCCCGGTGCGCAGCGACAGCCGGTCGTTGCCGTCCTCGGTGGCGATCTCGACCTGGGCGCCTTCGGGCAGCTTGCGCACGATGTCGTAGAGCATGTGCGCCGGCGCCGTGGTCGCGCCCGCCTGGCCGACCTCGGACGGGCTCGAATCCACCACCGCGATGTCCATGTCGGTCGCGGTCAGCGACAGCTGGCTGTCCGCGGACGAGATCAGCAGGTTGGACAGGATCGGGATGGTGTTGCGGCGCTCGACCACGCTCTGGACATGCTGGAGCGACTTGAGCAGATGCGAGCGCTCGATGGTCAGCCTCATGGCGCGGCGCGTCCTCGTCGAAACCGTCGTCGTGTGACGTGTATTTTGCCGCCGGCGCAAGGGCCGACGGGCCCGCCGGCGGCGGCGAGGCCCCCGGGGTCCGAACTATAGCAGACTCGGCCCCGGTCCACAGGATTTTGTGCCCGCGCCGCGCCCCCGGAGGAGCCGCCCACCAACGCTTGGGCGGCGCCTGATCGGGGCGATTTGGCCGGTATCCCGCCTAGGACTCGAGCATGCGCCTGAGCAGCTCGACGTCCTCGGCAAAGCCCGTGTCGGCCTGGCGCAGCTGCTCGATCTTGCGCACCGCGTGCATCACCGTGGTGTGGTCGCGGTTGCCGAACCTGCGCCCGATCTCGGGCAGCGAGCGCTGGGTGAGCTGCTTGCACAGGTACATGGCCACCTGGCGCGGCCGGGCGACCATCTGCGCGCGCCTGGCCGAGCTCATCTCGGTGACCTTGATGTTGTAGTACTCCGCGACCCGCTTCTGGATGTCCTCGATGCTGACGCGCCGGTCGTTGGCGCGCAACAGGTCGTGGAGCACGGCCTGGGTGCCCTCGAGCGTGATCGGGGTGCCGATCAGGGTCGAGTGGGCGACCACCCGGGTCAGCGCGCCCTCGAGCTCGCGCACGTTCGAGGTGATCTTGTGGGCCAGGAACTCGAGCACCTTGGGCGGCACCTCGCGCGCGCCGAGCTGCTCGCCCTTGGCCAGCAGGATGCCGAGGCGGAGCTCGTAGGACGTGGGATGGACCTCGGCCACCAGCCCCCAGCTCAGGCGCGAGCGCATGCGCTCGTCCATGTATTCGAGGTCGGCCGGCGAGCGGTCGCCGGACACCACCACCTGCTTGTTCTGGTCGACCAGCGCGTTGAAGGTGTGGAAGAACTCCTCCTGGGTCGAGTCCTTGCCGCCGATGAACTGCACGTCGTCGATCAGCAGCATGTCGACCGAGCGGTACAGCTCCTTGAACCCCATCACGTCCTTGGCCCTGAGCGCGCGGATGAACTGGTACATGAACTTTTCCGCGGACAGGTAGATCACCCGCCGCTCGGGCCTGAGCGCGCGCAGGCGCAACGCGATCGCGTGCATCAGGTGGGTCTTGCCGAGGCCGGCGCCGCCGTAGATGAACAGCGGGTTGAACGGCACGTTGTCGGACTCGGCCACGCGCCGCGCGGCGGCGTGCGCGAACTCGTTCGGCGGGCCGACGACGAAGTTCTCGAAGCTGTAGCGCCGGTCCAGCCGCCCGCCGATCACGTCATCGCCCGACGGCTCGCCCAGGCTGTGCACGTCGTTGCGGGTCTCGGCGGCGTCCTCGTCCTCGTCGGCGCCGTCGACCAGCTCGGGCGCGAGCCCCGGCCGCACCACCACCTCGACGGTTCGCTCGCCGCCCAGCTCCGCCTGCCACAGCACGCGCAGCCGGTCGCCATAGCGCGGCGCCACCCACTCGCGCAGGAAACGCGTCGGCACGCTCAAGATGATGCGCGTCCGCTCGATCGCCTCGAGCTCGACGGATTCGATCCAGCGCTCGAAGGTGGTGCTGCCCAGCTCGTCGCGCAGCCGTCCGCGCACGCGCTGCCAACACTCCTTCCGCTGGTTCGTGAGGCCCCCTTCCACGGTCGCCTGGTCCCCCTTCGGCCCCGGGCCTGCGGCTAAGTCCGAGGCGACCTCCCGCCGGCTATTGCAACCGGGCGGGAAACATCATCCCAGTCCTGATCGGCCTCACGGAAACTTTTAAGTCCGTCCCCTCGCCGCCGGGCCGAATAGAACTGCAAGCTCTGCGCCTGGAAGTTTCCAGATTTTACGGGTCTGTACGCCGGAACCCTTGAGCCAGTCTCTCAAGCTCGCGGCGATTGCCCGCTTTTTTCGTCTATCCAGACGAAGAACTACCGAGGTTCTGTTTGCATGCCAATAATCGGACAGCGGGGGCAGAGTACCGGCAGCGACCGGTCCTTGCAACAACATCTACATAGTGAGCGAGCAAATTTTTTGCCTGCATCGGCGATTCTGCAACGCCCGACATTGACCACAGGGGCTTAGCGGCAAACGTGCAATCGCGATGGCAGAAAAATAATCGCCGCGCGCGCGGCGCGAAGGGTCAGCCGCCGAGCGCCTTGATCCGTGCCGACAGTCGCGACAGCTTGCGCCGCGCGGTGTTCTTGTGAATGACGCCGGTGCCGGCGCCGCGCATGATCTCCGGCTGCGCCGCGCGCAACGCGCCCTGCGCCGCCGCCGCGTCGCCGCCCGCGATCGCGGCCTCGACCTTCTTGAGGAACGTGCGCAGCCGGCTCACGCGCGCGCGGTTGACCTGCCGCCGCGCCTCGTTGCGCAGCACGCGCTTTTTTGCCGACTTGTGATACGCCATGGCTCGATCCAACCAGATGCGCCAGCGGGCGCGCAACGCCCCATGGCGGGAGCGCGCGGTTATAGCCAACGGTCCCGCCGCCGTCAACAACGCCGCCAAGGGCGGCGAATCGGTCAGCGGTTGGTGAACTTCGCCGGCCGCTTCTCAACGAAGGCGGCCATGCCCTCCTTCTGGTCGTCGAGCGCGAAGGTCGAGTAGAACAGCCGCCGCTCGAACAGCACGCCTTCGCGCAACGGGCTCTCGAAGGCGCGGTTGACCGCCTCCTTGGCCATGGTGGCCGCGGGCAGCGACATCGCGGCGACGCCGGCCGCGACTTCGAGCGCGCGCGCGAGCAGCTCGGATGCCGGCACCACGCGGCTGACCAGACCGGCGCGCTCGGCCTCGTCCGCGTCCATCATCCGCCCGGTCAGGATCAGGTCCATTGCCTTCGCCTTGCCGATCGCGCGCGGCAGGCGCTGGGTGCCGCCCGAGCCCGGGAAGGTGCCGAGCTTGATCTCGGGCTGGCCGAAGCGCGCGTCCTCGGCGGCAATCACGATGTCGCACATCATCGCCAACTCGCAGCCGCCGCCCAGCGCGTAGCCCGCGACCGCGGCGATCACCGGCTTGCGGCAGCTCCCGATGCGCTCCCACTGGCCGATGAAGTCGCCGAAATAGGCATCCATGTAGCTCTTCGACTGCATCTCCTTGATGTCGGCGCCGGCGGCGAACGCCTTGTCCGAGCCGGTGATCAGCACCGCGCCGATCTCGGGGTCGGATTCGAAGGCATCGAGCGCGGTGTTCAGCTCCTCGACCAGCTGGGCGTTGAGCGCATTGAGCGCCTGCGGGCGGTCGAGGGTGATCAGGCCCACCTTGCCCCGGACCTCGACCTTGATCGACTCGTAGACCATGACGGACCCCCGTGTTGCTGGCTTCAGGCGCCGGGCGCGAGCGAGAAGCGCACCGTGATCCGCCCCGACGCCTCGGGCGGGTAGAGGGTGATCGACAGCGCCTCGCCCTCGCGCACGAAGCGGAGCGGCCCCGCCGGCTGCCAGCCGAGCGCGGGCAAGGTCGCCAGGTAGAAGCCGCCGACCTCGGCCGCATCGAGGGCGCCGGTCGCGTAACGCTCGACGATCCGCCCTTGCGGGGTGTCGAACAGGACGCCCGCGCCCTCGATCACCTCGAGCCCGTCCATCAGCGGCAGGTCGTCGAAGCCGTCGATGAACGCTGGCTCGCCGGCCTCTGCGCCCGCCGCCGGCTGGGCCAGCGCGCACAGCAGGGCGAACGCGACACGTCGAATCGGGCGGAGCGCGAGCATCGGCTGGTTGCAGGTTGCCACGATCAGCGCTGGCAGGCTGGGCAATAGAAGGTCGAGCGGTTGCTCTGCACGATTCGGCGCACGATGTGGCCGCGCGCCGCGCGCGGGCAGGCCTCGCCGGCCCGGTCGTAGACGCTGAAATTGTGCTGGAAGTAGCCGAGCTCGCCGTTCGCCTGCACGTAGTCGCGCAACGACGAGCCACCGGCCGCGATCGCCTCCTCCAGCACCGCCCCGATCGCCGCCGCGAGGCGCGCGGCGCGCACGCCGGCGACCCCGGCGCCGCTCCGGCGCGGCGAGATGCCGGCCCGGTACAGGCTCTCGCAGGCATAGATGTTGCCGATGCCGGCGACCAGGCGCTGATCGAGCAGCAGCGCCTTGATCGGCGCCCGGCGCCCGCACAGCGCCGCGCTCAACACCTCGGCGTCGAAGTCGGGGCCGAGCGGGTCGGGCCCGAGATGGCGGAGCAGCGGATGGCGGGCGAGCGCCCTGCTCGGCGCGAGATCGAACAGGCCGAACCGGCGGGCGTCGTTGAACACCACCTCGCTGCCGTCGTCGATCGCGAACACCACGTGCTCGTGCGGCTGGGCCGCGCACGTCCCGCCCGGGCGCAGGTACAGCCGCCCCGACATGCCGAGATGGGCGATCAGGGTCTCGCCCGAGTCGAGCCCGATCAGCAGGTATTTGGCCCGCCGCGCCACCTCGATGACCGCGCGCCCGGCAAGTCGGCGGGCGAAGTCGCGGGCGAGCGGCCGGCGCAGGTCGCCGCGGCGGACGGTCACGGCGGTGATCCGCCGGCCGATCAGCCGCGGCGCCAGCCCGCGGCGGATGGTCTCGATTTCGGGCAGCTCGGGCATGGCGCGGAATGAGGCTGTTGGCGGGCGGCGGCGACTGTAGCGTGGCCTCGGGCGCTGCGCTATGGTCGCCGCCATGTCCGCGCGACTCGGGCCGAAGGCGCCGGCGGCAGGGCCACCGGAAACCGTGCCGTTCGGCCGCCTGGACGTGGCGCCGGCCGACAAGCCGGCGCTGGTCGCCCGCCTGTTCTCGGGCGTCGCGGCACGCTACGACCTGATGAACGACCTGATGAGCGCCGGCGTCCATCGGCTGTGGCGGCGCGCGCTGGTGGCGGCGCTCGAGCTCAAGCCGGGCGCGCATGTCCTCGACCTCGCCGGCGGCACCGGCGACATCGCGCGGCGAATCCTCGAGGCCGACGACGGCGCGCGCGGCGTCGCGGTCACGGTCTGCGACCTGACCCCGGCGATGCTCGCCGAGGGCCGGCGGCGGGCGTGGGACCGCGGCCGGGCCTCGGGTCTCGCCTGGGTCTGCGCCGAGGCGGCGCGGCTGCCGTTCGCGGCGCGCAGCTTCGATGCCTGCACGCTCGCCTTCGGGCTGCGCAACATGACCCGGCCGGAGCCGGCGCTGGCCGAGGTCCGGCGCGTGCTGAGGCCGGGCGCGCGTTTCCTGTGCCTAGAGTTCAGCCCCGACGTGGCACCGGCGCTGGCGCCCGTCTACGACGCCGTCACCGGGCGCGTGATCCCGGCGCTCGGCGAGATCGTCGCCGGCGACCGCGAGGCCTACCAGTACCTGGTCGACAGCATCCGCCGCTTCCCGACCTCGGCACGCCTCGCCGAGATGATCGCCGAGGCCGGGTTCGCCGGCGTGCGCGCGCGCGCCTTCGCCGGCGGCATCGCGGCGCTCCATTCGGCGTGGCGCGCCTGAGGCCGGGCCGGTGATCGGGGGGTGATCCGCACCGCGCGCAACCTGTCGCGGCTGGCCGCGATCGCGGTCACGCTCGCCCGCCACGACGCGCTCGCGCCGCTCGAGGCGCTGGGGGTGGCGCCGTGGCTGGTATGGCTGGTCCGCCGCCTCGCCCGCCGCGCGGCGCGCGAGGCGCGCATCGGCCAGCGCCTGGCCGGCGCCGCGGTCGCGCTCGGCCCGGGCTTCATCAAGCTCGGCCAGGCGCTGTCGACCCGCGCCGACCTGCTCGGCACCGAGGTCGCCGAGGACCTGGCGATGCTGCGCGACCGGCTGCCGCCGTTCCCGGCGGCGGAGGCGCGCGCGGTGGTCGCGCGCGAGCTGGGGGTGGCGGTGGACGAGGCGTTCGCCACCTTCGACGACGTCCCGGTCGCCGCGGCGTCCATCGCCCAGGTCCATTTCGCCACCACCGCGGACGGGCGCGAGGTCGCGGTCAAGGTGCAGCGCCCGGGCATCGAGCAGGCGTTCCGGCGCGACCTCGACCTGATGGTCTGGCTCGCGCGCCTGATCGAGCGCACGAGCGCGCGCTGGCGCCGCCTGCGCCCGGTCGAGTCCGTGCGCACCTTCGCCGAGATGGTGGCGATCGAGATGGACCTGAGCCTCGAGGGCGCGGCGGCGTCCGAGCTCGGCGCCAACTTCGCCGACGATCCGAGCTTCAACGTGCCCGCGGTCGACTGGCAGCGCACCGCGCGCCGGGTGCTGACCACCGACCGGGTGCCGGGCATCGCCATCGACCGGCGCGAGGCGCTGATCGCCGCCGGCCACGACCCGGCGGAGCTCTTGGCCAAGGCGGCGCGGGCGACCTTCCTGCAGGTGTTCCGCGACGGCTTCTTCCACGGCGATCCCCACCCGGGCAACCTGTTCGTCGACGCCGCCGGCAATTTATGGGTGGTCGATTTCGGCATCATGGGCCGGCTCGACATTGCCACCCGCAGGTTTTTGGGCGAGATGCTGACCGGCTTCCTCAACGGCGACTATGAGGCGGTCGCCGACGTCCACTTCCGCGCCGGATTCGTCCCCGCCGGGCGCTCGCGCGGCGCCTTCGTCCAGGCACTGCGCGCGATCGGCGAGCCGATCCTGGGCCTGCCCGCGAACCGCATCTCGGTCGGCCGCCTGCTCGGCCGGCTGTTCCAGGTCACCGAGACCTTCGGCATGCAGACCCAGCCGCACCTGCTGCTGCTGCAGAAGGTGATGGTGGTCGCCGAGGGGGTCGGGCGCGTGCTCTATCCGGACGCCAACATGTGGCAGCTCGCCAGGCCCTTGATAGAGGACTGGATGGCCGCGCAGTCGGGGCTGGAGGCACGCCTGGGCGCCGCCGCCGAGGCCGTCGGCGAGATCGCGCGCCGGCTGCCCCGGATCGCCCTCCAGGCCGAGCGCGCGCTCGACCGCCTGGCGGCGGGCCCGGAGCCCGAGGCGGCGCGCGCGCGCCGGGCGGATGCGCGCATCGCGCTCGCCTTCGCCCTCGGCCTCGCCGCCGGGGCGCTGGTCGCGCTCGCCGCGTTGGATTGACCGATCGGTTGCCAAAGGGGCGGGCCGTGCCTAGCTTTACAGCACCGGCACGGCGGCCCGGCGGCGCCGCCTGAAGGCTCCCCGCGATGCAGCCCTTCGAAGGCAAGCGCATTCTGTTGATCGTCGCGGGCGGCATTGCGGCCTACAAGAGCCTTGAGCTGGTCCGCCGCCTGCGCGAGCGGGGCGCGGCGGTGCGCACGGTGCTGACCGCGGGCGGCGCCGAGTTCGTGACCCCCTTGAGCCTCGCCGCCCTCAGCGAGGACAAGGTCTATCGGGACCTGTTCTCGCTCACCGACGAGAGCGAGATGGGGCATATCCGCCTCTCGCGCGAGGCCGACCTGGTGGTGGTCGCGCCGGCGAGCGCCGACCTGATCGCCAAGATGGCCGCCGGGCTTGCCGACGACCTCGCCTCGACGGTGCTGCTGGCGACCGACACCCCGGTGCTGATCGCGCCGGCGATGAACCACATGATGTGGCAGCACCCGGCCACCCGGCGCAACATCGCCACCCTTGCCCGCGACGGCGTGCGCCGGATCGGGCCCGAGGCCGGCGACCTCGCCTGCGGCGAGGTCGGCGCCGGGCGGATGGCCGAGCCGGCGGCGATCCTGGCCGAGATCGAGCGCCTCTTGGCCGCGGATGCGGACCGGCCGCTGCATGCGGTGCGGGCGCTGGTCACCAGCGGCCCGACCCATGAGCCGATCGATCCGGTGCGCTACCTCGCCAATCGTTCGTCGGGCAAGCAGGGCCATGCGATCGCGCGCGCCATCGGCGCGCTCGGCGCCGAGGTGACCCTGGTCACCGGCCCGACCGCGCTCGCCGACCCGGCGTGCGCGCGCGTGGTCCGGGTCGAGACCGCCCAAGAGATGCTGGCCGCATGCGAGGCGGCGCTGCCGGTCGACGTCGCGGTGTGCGCCGCGGCGGTCGGCGACTGGCGGCCCGCGCGCCCGGCCAACCGGAAGATCAAGCGCGACGGCGGCGGCCCGCCGGCGCTCGATCTGGCCGAGAACCCCGACATCCTCGCCACCCTCGCCGGGCGCAAGCGCGGCCGCCCGACCCTGGTCATCGGCTTCGCCGCCGAGACCGAGCGGGTGGTCGAGAACGCCACCGCCAAGCGCGCCGCCAAGGGCTGCGACTGGATCCTGGCCAACGACGTGTCCGCAGGCACCGGCGTGTTCGGCGGCGATGAGACCACCGTCCACGTCATCGACTCGGCCGGCGCCGAGACCTGGGCCAAGGCGTCGAAGGACGAGGTCGCCGAGCGGCTCGCGCGCCGGATCGCGGCGGCGATCGGGGAGCGGGGGATCACCGCATGACCGCCGGCGCGGCGGTCGCGGTCAGCGTGCGCCGCCTCGACCACGCCCTCGACGGGCCGTTGCCGGGCTATGAGACCGAGCACAGCGCGGGCGTCGATCTGGCCGCGGCGGTGGCCGAGGAGCTGGTCATCGCCCCCGGCGGACGCGCGCTGGTGCCGACCGGGCTCGCGCTCGCGCTGCCGCCGGGGTTCGAGGCGCAAGTCAGGCCGCGCTCGGGGCTCGCGCTCCGCCACGGAATTACCGTGCTCAACAGCCCGGGCACGATCGATGCCGACTACCGCGGCGAGATCGGCGTGGTGCTGGTCAACCACGGCGGCGAGCCGTTCACCGTCCGCCGCGGCATGCGCGTCGCCCAGCTGGTGGTGGCGCCGGTCAGCCGGCTCGCCTGGCAGGAGGTGGCGCTG
>DASWHU010000051.1:0-4342 GCA_036398035.1 Alphaproteobacteria bacterium
TGCTCCGGCGGCGGCAGCAGCCGCTCGACGGTCGGGGCGGGCGTCTCCTCGCCGAGGTTCTCCAGGATCAGCGAGTCCTGGTAGGGCACCTGCATGCCGCCGGGATCGGCCGGGCGCTCGCGCACCGGCGAGGGGTCGGCGCGCAGCAGCGGCACCTCGGCGACCACGGTCTCGCCGCGGTGCGACTCGTAGGCGCGCAGCACGACCAGCGCGAGCAGCGCCAGCGCCAGCAGGAACAACAGCGCCGCGATCCGCCCTCGGCTCGACGTCCCGCCCGGCCCCGCCACTCAGCGCATCTCCTCCGCCGGCGCCACCCCGATCACGCCCAGCCCCGCGGCGATCACTTGCTTGACGCCGCCGATCAGGGCGAGGCGCGCGCGGGTGAGCTGGAGGTCGTCCTCGACCATGAACCGCAGGCCGGGGTCGTCGTTGCCCTTGTTCCACAGCGCGTGGAACGCCGAGGCCAAGTCATAAAGATAGAACGCCAGCCGGTGCGGCTCGTGCGCCAGCGCCGCCGCTTCGACCACGCGCGGCCAGCCGGCGAGCATCCGGATCAGCGCAAGCTCGTCCGGGTGCTCGAGGCGCGCCCGGTCGTCTTCGCCCGCGGCGGCGGCGAGCCCGGGCAGCGCGGCCGCCTTGCGCTCGACCGAGCGGATGCGCGCATGGGCGTATTGGACGTAGAACACCGGGTTGTCGCGCGACTTCTCGGTCACCCGCGCGAAGTCGAAGTCGAGCGGCGCGTCGTTGCGCCGGGTCAGCATGATGAACCGAACCACATCCTTGCCGACGGTGTCGACCACCTCGCGCAAGGTGACGAAGGTGCCGGCGCGCTTCGACATCTTCACCGGCCGGCCGCCGTCGAGCAGGTTGACCAGCTGGCAGATCTTGACGTCGAGCGCCGCCCGCCCCTCGCTCACCGCCGCCACCGCCGCCTTCATGCGCTTGACGTAGCCGGCGTGGTCGGCGCCCCAGACGTCGATCATGTCGGCGAAGCCGCGCTCGACCTTGTCCAGATGATAGGCGATGTCGGAAGCGAAGTAGGTCCAGCTGCCGTCGGACTTTTTGAGCGGGCGGTCGACGTCGTCGCCGAACTGGCTGGAGCGGAACAGGGTTTGCGGCCTGGGCTCCCAGTCCTCTACCAGCTTGCCCTTGGGCGCATCGAGCACGCCGGTGTAGATCAGCCCGCGCGCCTGGAGCGTGGCCAGCACCTGGTCGACCCGCCCGGCCGCGATCAGCGCGCGCTCGGACGTGAACCGGTCCATGCGCACGCCGAGCGCCGCCAGGTCGTCGGCGATCTCTGCCATCATCGCCTTGAGCGCGGCCTCGCGGCACGCCTCCAGCCGCTCCGCCTCGCCCGCCTCGCGCCAGCGCGCGCCGTCGCGCGCCGCCAGCGCCTCGCCCACCGGGCGCAGGTAGTCGCCCGGATAGAGCCCGGACGGGATCTCGCCGATCGCCTCGCCGAGCGCCTCGCGGTAGCGCAGCCAGGTCGAGCGCGCCAGCGCATCGATCTGGGCGCCGGCGTCGTTGACGTAGTACTCGCGCGTCACCTGGTGGCCGGTGAACTCCAATAGCGCGGCAAGCGCATCCCCGAACACCGCGCCGCGGCTGTGCCCGACATGCATCGGCCCGGTCGGGTTGGCCGAGACGAACTCGACATTGACCTTGCGCGAAGCCCCGACCTGGCTCCGCCCGTAGTCCCCGCCCTCTTCCAGAATGTCGCCGAGGACGCGCGTCCAGGCGCGCGTCGCCAGGCGCAGGTTGATGAATCCCGGCCCCGCGACCTCGGCCGCGACCACGTCCTCGATGCGCGCGAGCCTCGGCGCGATCAGGCCGGCAAGCTCGCGCGGGCGCATCCCGGCCGGCTTCGCCAGCACCAGGGCGGCGTTGGTGGCAAGGTCGCCATGGGCCGGGTCGCGCGGCGGCTCGACCGCCACCCCGCCGGCATCGAGCCCGCCGGGGACCGCGCCCTCGGCGGCGAGCTCGGCAAGAGCTTCCTGGATGTGGCCGCCAAACCGCTTGAAGATGTCCATCAGATCTGTGCCGAGACATCGAATAGCCGGGCATGCTCCTTGAGCGCGTAGCGGTCGGTCATGCCGGCGACGTAATCGGCGACCAGCCGCGCGCACTCGCGCGACCCGGGTGCTCCGGCGCGGCGCTGCCACTGGGTCGGCAGGCAGTCGGGCTCGGCCATGAACAGCGCGAACAGGTCGCTCACCACCCGGCGCGCCTTGCTGGCCATCCGGTTGACGCGGAAGTGGCGGTACATGTTGGCGAACAGGAACCCCTTCAGCGCCTCGCTGTCGGCGCGCATCGAGGCCGAGAACCCGACTAGCGGCGCGCCCAATACGCGCACCGCCTCGACCGATTTGGGCGCGTATTCCGCCACCCGGCGCCGGCTCTCGGCGACCAGGTCGCAGACCATGGCGTTGATCAAGCGGCGGACCGATTCGTGGATCAGGCGCGGGCGCTCGAGGCCGGGATAGCGCGCCTCGACCTCGGCGAACACCGGCCCGGCGAGCGGCACCGCCGCGAGGTCGGCGATCTCGAACAGGCCGGCACGCAGCGCGTCGTCGATGTCGTGGTTGTTGTAGGCGATGTCGTCGCTGAGCGCCGCCACCTGGGCCTCCGGCCCGGGCCAGGTCGCGACCTCGAGGTCGTGGTCGGCGAGGTAGGCCGCGACCGTCTCGGGCAGGTGCCCGGGATCCATGGGACCGTTGTGCTTGACCACCCCTTCGAGTGTCTCCCAGGTCAGGTTGAGGCCGTCGAACCCGGCGTAGCGGCGCTCGAGCCGGGTGACGATGCGCAGGGTTTGAGAGTTGTGGTCGAAGCCGCCGAACGGCGTCATCGCCTCGCTCAAGGCGTCCTCGCCCGCGTGCCCGAAGGGTGTATGCCCCAGATCATGGGCCAGCGCCAGACCCTCGGCCAGGTCCTCGTTCAGGCCCAGCTCGCGGCTGATCGAGCGCGCGATCTGCGCCACCTCCAGGCTGTGGGTGAGCCGGCTGCGGTAGTGGTCGCCCTCGTGATGGACGAACACCTGGGTCTTGTGCTCGAGCCGGCGGAACGCCGCCGAATGCACGATCCGGTCGCGATCGCGCTGGAACGGCGTCCGCGACGGGCTTTCGGCTTCCGGATGGAGGCGGCCCCGGCTCGAGTCCGGACTGGTCGCGAACGGCGCGCCTGGGACGCGGCTCATGGCGCGAACCTAGCCATCGGGCCGTCCGGATTCAACGCCGCCGCGGGCCAAGGCGGGCGCCGATTGACAAGGCCCGGCGCGGGACCAAAATAGGCTTCAAGGACGGCCGGGCGCCCGCGCCCGTGGCCGGCCGCGAAAATCGAGGTTCGTATGACGGAGATCAAGCCCAGGTCGGCGGCCGATTTCGGCATGACCATGACCGCGCGCGCGGCCGAGCGAATCAAGGCCCTGCGCACAGCTGAGGGCGAATCCACCCGGCTGCGCCTGGAGGTGGTCGGCGGCGGCTGCTCGGGCTTCCAGTACACCTTCTCGCTCGCCGACCACGACAACGACGACGACCTCAGGATCGAGCGCGACGGCGCCACGATCGTGGTCGACGAGACCTCCGTCAGCCTCCTGCAGGGCTCGGAGGTCGATTTCCACGAGGGTCTCGACGGGTCGATGTTCACGGTGAGCAACCCCAACGCCACGGCGTCCTGCGGCTGCGGCACCTCCTTCGCGGTCGGCTGAGCGCCCAGGTGGCCAGCGCAGGCGCAGCCTCCGCTCTCGTGCAGTCGCACCCCCACCCAAGCCCTCCCTCGCCCGCGGGGGAGGGTTTTGCTTTTTTGAACCTCCGCCCGCTTGCGGGGGGAGGCAGGAGGGGGGCCGATGGTCGTGCCCGGGCCGGGCGTTTGCGCGCGCGATGATCGTCGCCACCTGGAACGTCAACTCGGTCAAGGCGCGGCTCGCCAACCTGCTCGACTGGCTGGACGAGGCCAGGCCCGATGTCGCCCTGCTCCAGGAGACCAAGACCGTCGACGAGGCGTTCCCGCGGCTCGAGGTCGAGGAGCGCGGCTACAACTGCGCGCTGGCCGGCCAGAAGACCTATAACGGCGTCGCCATCCTGTCCAAGTACCCGCTGGAGGACGTGCGCGGCGCGCTGCCCGGCGATCGCAAGGACGATCAGGCCCGCTACGTCGAGGCGTGGGTCGACGCCGCCGGCGCCGGCGTGCGCGTGGCCTCGATCTACCTGCCCAACGGCAACCCGGTCGACAGCGACAAGTACCCCTACAAGCTCGCCTGGATGGACCGGCTGCGCCGACACGCCGCCGCGTTGCTCGCGCCCGAGGAGGCGGTGGTGCTGGGCGGCGACTACAATGTCATCCCGGC
>DASWHU010000052.1:0-2231 GCA_036398035.1 Alphaproteobacteria bacterium
TCTCGGGGTCGCCGGGCATCATCACCGTGCCGTCCGCCTCGATCGGCTTGGCGCTGCGCGCGAAGTCGAGGTAACGCGCGACCTCGCCGGCGAAGCTGCCGGCGGCATCCAGGCGCGCGGGGTCGATGTAGATCGACAGCATGCCGTTGACGATCCGCGTCTCGCCCGGCCGCGCGCAGCCGCCGCCGGTCAGCGCGCCGCCCAACAGCTCGCACATGATCGACAGCCCCGAGCCCTTGTGCTCGCCCATCGCGCGGATCGCGCCCGCGCCGGTGCGCGCATCGAGCGGCTGGGTGCCGTCGAGCTTGCCGTAGATCACCTCGGGGTCGGTGGTGAAGCTGCCGTCGGCGTCGACGAAGGCATCCCTCGGCAGCGGCTTGCCGCCGTTGACCGCGACCAGGATCTTGCCCTCGGCGACGATCGAGGTGGCGAAGTCGAGGATCACCGGTGGCCCGTCCCCGGCCGGCACCCCGACCGCGAACGGGTTGGTCGACATGCGCCGCTCGCGGCCGCCGAACGGCGCCACCAGCATGCCGAGGCCGGTGGTGTTGACGAAGTGGACCGAGGCGAAGCCGCACGCCGCGGCGCGCTCCGGCCAGTCGCCGACCCGCCCGAGATGGCCCGAGTTGCGTAAGCCGATCACCGACACTCCGTGCGCCCGCGCCTTGTCGAGGCCGAGGTCGACCGCCTGCTCGCCGACCGTCTGGCCGAAGCCGTAGCGGCCGTCGACCACTGCCAGCGCGCCGGCGTCGACCACCACCTCGACGGTTTGGCCGGGCACCACGTAACCCTGCTTGAGCCAGTGCACGTAGCGCGGCACGCGGATCACGCCGTGGCTGTCGTGGCCGGTGAGGTTGGCCTCGACCAGGTAACGCGCGATGCGTGCGCCTTCCTCGGCCGGGCAGCCGGCGGCGGTGAAGATGTCCGCGGCGAGGTCGCGCAGCGGCTCGGCCCGCACCCGGATGGCCATGTCAGACGCCGCGCCCCGACAGCCGCTCGATGTCGGAGTCGGCGAGGCCCACGGTGCGCGCGGTCTCGACCATCTGCCGCCAGGTCATGTCGTCGAGCGGGATGCCGCCCTTGAGCCGCTCGGCCTTGGTCGCGTCCTCAATCTCGCCCGGCATCAGGATGGTCCCGCCCGGGGTCGCCTTGGGCGATGCCTTGACCCAGTCGATCAGGCGCTCGATCTCGCCGGCGAAGCCCGCGCCGGCGACCGTGGCCGGGTCGATGTAGATCGACAGCATGCCGTTGACGATCTTCCTGGCGGTCGGGTTGGCGGGGTTTGAGCAGCCGCCGCCGGTGATCGCGCCGGCCAGCACCTCGCACAGCACCGACAGCGTATAGCCCTTGTGGGCGGCGATGGTCAGGATCGCCCCGGGCGGCTCGCGGTAGAACGCCGCCGGGTCCGTGGTCGGCTTGCCGTAGCCGTCGACGATAGCGTTTTCAGGAACTTGCACGCCCTTGTTAAGCGCTACCTTGATCTTGCCTTCGGCGATCACGCAGGTCGACATGTCGACCACGATCGGGCGCCGGCCGGGGAGTGGCACACCGGCGGCGATCGGGTTCGCCGACAGCCGGCGGTCGGTGCCGCCGAACGGGGCCACCAGGATGCCGCCGCCCGAGGTATTAACGAAGTGGATCGACACCAGGCCGGCATCGGCGGCGCGGATCGCCCAGTCGCCGATGCGCCCGATATGCCCGGCATTGCGCAGTCCGACCATCGCCAGCCCGCGGGTCCGGCACTTGTCGATGCCGAGGTCGACCGCCTGCTCGCCGATCACCTGGCCGAAGCCCGAGTTGCCGTCGACGATCGCCACCGAGTCGTTCTCGAACGCCACCGAGATCGACTGGTTGGGCACCAGCTTGCCCTCGCCGACCCACTGGACGTAGGCCGGGACCCGGATCACGCCGTGGCTGTCGTGGCCGACCAGGTTGGCCTCGACCAGGTGCCTGGCGATGGCCTCGGCCTCGGCGCCGCCGCTGCCGGTGTTGGAAAAGATCGCCGCCGTCAGGGCCTTCAGCCCGTCGCTCCCGATGCCCATGCCTGTCGACCCCGCATGCTTAGTTGTTGGTTGGTCGTTGCGCGCGCTCTCTTAGCCGTCTCACCCTGCACGGGCAAGCCGACAATGCCGGGATCACCCGGCCCGGGCCTTGCGCGCGCGGCGCAGCAGCCGGCTGGCGATGGCGTGGCGGTGGACCTCGGACGGGCCGTCGTAGATTCGGAATGGGCG
>DASWHU010000053.1:0-4150 GCA_036398035.1 Alphaproteobacteria bacterium
GCGATGAACCCCCACAGGACCTGCTTGTCCTCGGTGTTGCACACGCTGGCGAGGTTGAGCAGCACGTTGTAGGTGAGCGGCACGTCGTCTGCGGGCGGGGCGCCGGCGTGGACGTGCCAGACCGGGTTCTGCAGGCGCTCCGCCGGCTCCTGCTCGCGGTACCTGGCGAGCTGGCTTAAGTATTCGTCGACATGGCGCGGGATGACGTCGAAGGTGAGCCGCTTCGCCTTGCGCGGGCTGTGATACATGTACAGCGACAGGCTTGCGCGCGAACCGTAAGCCAGCCACTCGTCGATGGTCAGCCCGTTGCCTTTGGACTTCGAGATCTTCTGGCCCTGCTCGTCGAGGAACAGCTCGTAGGTGAAGCCGAGGGGCGGCGCGCCGCCGAGGATGCGGCAGATGCGCCCGGACAGCTCGACTGACGAGATCAGGTCCTTGCCCGACATCTCGTAGTCGACGCCGAGCGCGCGCCAGCGCATCGCCCAGTCGGCCTTCCATTGCAGCTTGCAGCGCCCGCCGGTGACCGGCACCTCGACGCGGCCGCCGTCCTCGTCCTGGTAGGTGATGGTGCCGGCGTCCGCATCGCGCGCGAGGACCGGCACCTGGAGCACCCGCCCGGTGCGCGCGCAGATCGGCAGGAACGGGCTGTAGGTCGCCCGCCGCTCGGGCCCGAGGGTGGGCAGGATCACCTCGGTCACCGCGTCGTAGTGCTTGAGCACCTCCAGCAAGGTGGCGTCGAAGGTGCCCGTGCGATAGCACTCGGTCGCGCTCTTGAAATCGTAGTCGAAGCCGAAGTCGTCGAGGAACGCGCGCAGGCGGGCGTTGTTGTGGGCGCCGAAGCTGTCGTGGCTGCCGAACGGGTCGGGGATCGCGGTCAGCGGCTTGCCGAGATGGGCCGCCACCAGCTCGCGGTTGGGGATGTTGTCGGGCACCTTGCGCAGCCCGTCCATGTCGTCGGAGAACGCGAACAGCCGGGTCGGCACGTCGCTGATCAGCTCGAACGCGCGCCGGACCATGGTGGTGCGCGCGACCTCCGCGAAGGTGCCGATGTGCGGCAGCCCCGACGGCCCGTAGCCGGTCTCGAACAGCACCTGGGCCGGCGGGCGCGCCATCGCCGCGATGCGGTCGAGCAGCGTGCGCGCCTCGAGGAACGGCCAGGCGTTGCTGTGCATGGCGAGCTCGCGCAATTCGGTCATGGTGAGCGCCCCGGGATGCGCGCGACCCTAGGTCGCACGGCCATCCCCGTCAATGCGCGCCGCCGCCCGCCGCGGCTATACTCCGCCGGCCATGGCCGCCCGCCGCAGACCCGCCTCCATCGCCGCCCTGATTGCGGGCGCGCCGACCCTGGTCGCGGGCACGCAGGGCGCCGCCTGGCTCGGGCCCGACGGCGAGCTCGCCGAGCTCACGCTCAAGGGCGCGGCGGCGCGCGCCCGCGACGGCCCGGCGCCGATCGTCTGCCATCTGCCGGCGACCGCGCGCAGGCTCGGCATCGGGCCGTTCCCGGCGCTCGATGCGCTCGAGCTGCTGGCGTTCACCCGCCCGGCGCAGTTCTGCGTGCCGACCGCGCGCGGGCTCGCCGCCGCGGCCGGGCTGGACGCGCCCGAGGGTCTCGCCGACCAGGCGGCGAGCCTGCGCGAGGCGGCACTCACCCTGCTCGCCGAGCTCGCCCGCGCCGACTACCCGGACGCCGCCGAGGCGGCCGCGGTCGCCCGCCGCCTCGCCGAGGCGGGCTGGTCGTGGGGGCCGGCGGTGGTCGGCGCGCTCGGCATCGAGGCGCGCGCCTCGCGGCTCGACGTGTGGGCGAAGCTGCCCGAGTGGAGCGAAGCCGCGCCCGAGCCCGCGCCCGGCCATTTCCCGGTCGATCCCGACGAGGCGCGCACGCGCTTGGCCGCGCTCCTCGGCGCCGGCGCCGAGCCGCGCCCGCAGCAGGCCGACTACGCCTCGGCCGCGACCTTCGCCTTCGCCCCGCGCGCGCGCCGCGGCCGCCCGCGCGTGGTCCTCGCCGAGGCCGGCACCGGGGTCGGCAAGACCTTGGGCTACATCGCCCCGGCGAGCGTGTGGGCGGACAAGAACGGCGGCGCGGTGTGGCTGTCGACCTACACCAAGAACCTGCAGCGCCAGATCGACCGCGAGCTCGACCGGCTGTACCCCGACCGGGCGCTGAAGGCGCGCAAGGTGGTGGTGCGCAAGGGACGAGAGAACTACCTGTGCCTGCTCAATTTCGAGGAGGCGGTGGCGCGCCTCGGCGAGGCGTCGCTGCCGGGATTCGGCGGCGCGGCGGTGGCGCTCGGCCTGCTCGCGCGCTGGGCGCGCCACAGCCGCGACGGCGACATGGTCGGCGGCGACTTCCCGGGCTGGCTGGCCGAGGTGATCGGGCCGGCGCGCGGGCGCGGCCTCACCGACCGGCGCGGCGAGTGCATCTACGCCGCCTGCCCGCACTGGCGGCGCTGCTTCATCGAGCGCGCGAGCCGGCGCGCGCACGCCGCCGAGCTGGTGATCGCCAACCACGCGCTGGTGATGGCCCAAGCCGCGGCGCGCGACAACGAGCCGTACCTGCCGATGCGCTACGTGTTCGACGAGGGCCACCACCTGTTCGATGCCGCCGACGGCGCGTTCTCGGTGCACCTGTCGGGGCAGGAGACGCGCGAGCTCAGGCGCTGGCTGCGCGGCGCCGAGGCGGGGCGGCGCACCCGCGCGCGCGGCTTGCGCCGGCGCATCGGCGACCTGGTCGAGGGCGACGACACGGCGGCGGGCGCTCTCCAAGAGGTGCTCGCCGCGGCGCGCGCGCTGCCCGGCGACGGCTGGCTCAGGCGCATCGCCGAGGGCCGCGCCGACGGCCCGGCTGAGGGCTTTCTCGCCCATGTCCACCAGCAGGTCGCGGCGCGCGCCCAGGACGCGCGCGGCTTCAGCCTGGAGACCGATGCCCGCCCGCCGGTCGACGGCCTGATCGAGGCCGCCGACGCGCTCGAGTCCGCGCTCAGCCTCCTGGCGCGGCCGATGGAACGCCTCCAGCAGGCGCTGGCCCGCCGGCTCGACGCCGAGGCCGACACGCTGGAGACAGCGACCCGCACCCGCCTCGAGGCCGCCGCGCGCACGCTGCGGCGCCGGCGCGAGATGGCGGTCGCACCCTGGCGGGCGATGCTCAAGTCGCTCGCCGGCGCGCTGCCCGAGGCGTTCGTCGACTGGCTGTCGATCGAGCGCCGCGACGGCCAGGTCCTCGACGTCGGCATGCACCGCCACTGGGTCGACCCGACGGAGCCGTTCGCCGCCGCGGTGCTGGCGCCTGCCCACGGCGCGCTGATCACCTCGGCGACCTTGCGCGACGGCACCGGCGATGTCGAGGCCGACTGGGCCGCGGCCGAGGCGCGCACCGGCGCCGCGCATCTCGCCGAGCCCGCGCTGCGTGCCGCCGTGCCCTCGCCGTTCGACTACGCCGCCCAGACCCGCGCCCTGGTGGTCACCGACGTCGACCGCGACGACCCCGACGTGACTGCGGCCGCCTATCGCGAGCTGTTCCTGGCTGCGGGCGGCGGCGCGCTTGGCTTGTTCACCGCGATCTGGCGGCTGCGCCGGATTCATGCGCGCATCGCCGGCCCGCTCGAGGAGGCGGGCTTGGTGTTGCTCGCCCAGCATGTCGACGCGATGGACACGGGCACGCTCGTCGACATCTTCCGTGCCGAGCGCAACGCGTGCCTGTTGGGCACCGACGCGCTCCGCGACGGCGTCGACGTGCCGGGCGAGGCGCTGCGCCTGATCGTGTTCGACCGCGTGCCCTGGCCGCGCCCGGACATCCTGCACAAGGCGCGGCGCGCGCGCTTCGGCGGCCGCGCCTACGACGACATGATCACCCGCCTGCGCTTGCGCCAGGCCTTCGGCCGCCTGGTGCGGCGCGCCGACGACTACGGCGTGTTCGTGATGCTCGACGCCGCCACCCCCTCGCGCCTCTACGGCGCCTTCCCCGACGGCGTCGAGGTCACGCGCGCCGGCCTCGCCGAGGCCGTCCAAACCACCCGCACCTTCCTCGCCGAACACGCGCGCACGCGTCCGCCCAGCGTCGCGTGAGTTCGTAGGTACATCATTGATGGTCAAATGCGAACGAAGATGCCGACGGGGTACGAGCTTCCTCTCTGTCGTACGGATGTCCCCTTTT
>DASWHU010000054.1:0-5122 GCA_036398035.1 Alphaproteobacteria bacterium
CCGGCGCGGTGCGCGCGGCGCTGTGGACCAGGGGGCGCGCGCCCGGGCTCTACGGCATGCGCGAGGTGCTCGGCCTCGCCGGTTAGGCCGTGCCCGGAACCTGAAGGCCCGCGTCCGGCCTCGCGACAGGCCTGCGGAGGATCGGCCGGGAACCACCCGAGGGAAAGCCACCCGGCGAGGAGTGGCGGGTCGGCTTGCCGTTGCCTCCGGTTCGTCGCGGGTCATGGCCGCGCGGCGCAGCCGCCGTTGGACGGCCTCCTCACCTGGTGGCTCCAAGACTCCAGCCTGGCACATCGATGCCGTCAGGGGGCCGTCCACCCGGCATTGCTCGACCGGAACAAATGGCCCATCGGCGCGTCACCGATCGACCGTGGCAACGGCCGAAACCGGTCATCCGCATCCAATCAAGTCTGCCTGTCCGTCCGATCGCATCGTGATGATCGTCACAATGACTGCCGGTTCTGAGGGGAATTGCTTCGTTGATACGGCGCTTGGTTGCCGCCGCTCTAAATAGGTTACTGGGTGCTAGGAGATTCCCTAGCCGTCTTAGGACGATCCCAACATCATAACCGTAAGGAGCGGTGAGATGAAAAGCATGGTCGGGCTCGAAATCCAGAGTTCTCCGCAGGGCGCACCCGCCGCGGTCGACCGGCAGCCGCAGGAGACGCTCGTCGCGGCTGTTCTTCCGTCACTTGAATCCGGGCAACCTGCTCAAATCGATATCACGTTGGCGGCCGATCTTCTTGCGGGCCAGGCGGCGAAGGAGCTGTCGCTGGTAGACTTCGATCCCGGAGTCCTGGACGAAGCATTTCCCATTCCCGAGGCGGCGATCGTTGAGACGGGACCGGCCTCGACTCAAGACGGCGCCTCGGGACCGGATGTCGTCTACAGCGGCGGTACCAGCTTCGAGCCTTCGACGCCGGACGAGGAGCTCGTCGGCGAGCCTCGGTTGGCGGTCGAAGGCCTGTCACGGCCGGACGTCGGTGAGCACGACAGGCGCGACCGTCTTGACGACGGCAATGTCAGGCGCGGCGGCCCCGACAGTGCCGCCATCACCGTCACCGCCGCCGGTGTCAACCAGGCGAACGGCGCAATAGCCGACCCCGCCGACGCGCCGTACGCCCGAGACGATGCGGCGCCCACCGCCGTCGATGCGGTCGTCACCATTGATGTGCTGAGCAACGACGGCGACCCGAACGGCGATCCCGTGGCCGTGGCGGCTGTGACTCAGGGCGCAAGCGGGACCGTCGTCATCAACCCCGACGACACGGTCAGCTATACGCCGAACGGCGGCTTCAGCGGCGTCGACAGCTTCACCTACACGGCCGACGACGGCAACGGCGGCACGGATAGCGCGACGGCGACGGTCTATGTCGGGATCGCGACCGTCGGCGGGTCAGGCAAGGACACGATCAGCGGCACCAATGGCGATGACGTGATCTTCGGCCAAGAAGGCAATGACAGACTGTCGGGCGGGAAAGGCGACGACACGTTGTACGGCGGCGACGGCAACGACGTGCTGAACGGCCAAAATGGCGACGACGAGATCTTCGGCAACGCTGGCAATGACACCCTCAACGGCAACCAGGGCGACGACTACCTCGACGGCGGCGCGGGGAGCGACAGCCTGAGCGCCGGCAACGGCGACGACATCTTGGTCTGGGACTTCGCCGACCGCTCCATCAACGGCGGTGCCGGTAGCGACACGTTGCTGGTCGACCACGGCGACGCCGACATAGCCGGCTTCGCGGGCACGATCCGGCGCATCGAACAGGTCGACCTCGACTCGGACGACAAGGCCAATACGCTCACGTTAAGCGCACAAGATGTGCTCGACATGTCCGATACCAACGTCGTCAAGATCTTTGGCGACAGCAACGATGCGGTCGAGGCGGGGATGGGGTGGACCGACGGCGGCATCGACGGCAACGGCTACCAGATCTTCACCCAGACCGTCGGCGGCAGCTTGGCGACATTGCTTGTCGACCCCGACATCGCGGTTAACCCGGATGTCTTGGCGTAGGCCGAGGGGCGCGCGCGCCTGACCTATGTCCGCGGCGGCCGACTTGCCCGGCGGCGGTTGACCAAAGCGAGGCCGGCGAGGATCAGGGCAAGCGCCGCGAGCTCGGGCCAGCCCGGCCGCTCGCCGAGCCACACCACCCCGAGCGCCACCGCCACCGCCGGGATCAGGTAATTGACGAACGATGTCGCCGCCGCGCCCGCCACCGTGACCAGGTGGAAGAAGGCGATGGTGGCGAGCGCGGTGCTGAAGGCCCCCTGGGCGAGCACCGCCCACACCGCCGCCCAGCTCGGCGCGAGCTGCCACGGCCGGTCGAGGGCGAGCGAGATCGGCAGCGCGAGCGCCGCCGAGGCGACCAGCACGGCGGCGGACGCCGACACGACGTCGGCGCGGATCCGCCGCACCAGCAGACCGTTCAGCGCGTAGGACGCCGCCGCGCCGACCAGCGCCACTTGGGCCAACAGCGTGCCGCCGAGGCCGGCGAGCGCATGCGGCCCGGCGAGCACCGCCAGCGCCGCGAGGCCGAGCGCGACTCCCGCCCAGGTGTGCGCGCCGAGCGGCTCGTCCGGGCTCAGGCGATGGGCCAGCAGCACCGTGATCACCGGCACGGTGCCGATCAGGATCGCCGCCAGCCCCGAATCGACGCGCGTCTCCGCCCACGCGATCAGCAGGAACGGCAGCGTGTTGCCGGTCACCGCGAGCACGCCGTACAGCCGCCAGGCGCGTCCCGGGCGCGGCAGCCGGCGCCCGGTCAGGGCGAGATACGCCCACAGCAGCACGGCCGCGACCGCGAGCCTGCCGGCGACGATGGTCGCGGGCGGCACGGTGGCGACCGCGATCTTGATGAAGGTGAACGACGCCGCCCACATCAGCGCCAGCGCCGCCAGCAAGGCGAGCTCGCGCGCGCCCATCCGCCGCAGTGCGCCGGGGAGGGCGGCGGGCCGGCTCAGCCGATCGCGGCGGGCAGGCAGCGGCAGCGGGCGAGCGCGGCGGTGAGCGCGGCGCACAGGCTCGCCCGCTCGGGCGGGCTCAGGAACGCGCCGATCACCAGCTCCTTCCCGTGCGAACGCAATGCGAGGCGGCTGTGGTGCTCGCCCCGGTCCTCGAGCACGACCCTCAGCCAGTAGGGCTGGAACCGCCAGCGGCTGGCCCGCCCGGAGGCCGCGATCCGCTCGACCTCGAGCGCCTGGCAGGTCAGCCGCACGCGCTCGACCAGCCGGCCCGAGCGGTAGTTGAGGCGGAAGGCGAGCCAGACCAGCGCCACGTCCAGCCCGAAGAAGCCGAACACCGGCCACGCGCCGGCGAGCAGGAACACCATCCCGGCGGTGAAGCTGACCGCGCCCAGCGCCGCCATCAGGGCCATGAAACCGCCCCGGCTCAACGACCGGTGCGGGTGCAGGACGGCGTCGAACAACAGCTCGTTGCGGGCGGCGGCGGGAGCATCGGCCATGGCCGGATGATGGGCACGCTGCGACCGCTTGTCAAAATCGCCCGCGGCCGCGCCGGCCACCGCCTCGGTGTTGCGCTCACGCGGAGTCGCGGAGGACGCGGAGACCTCGGACCCGGCTCTCATGGCTCACCCCCGCGCAAGCGGGATCAAGTAACATATTGAAAAGCCCGACTTCCGCGTTCGCGGCAGTGACGACGCAGGTAGCGCGGCGGAGGTGGGTGCCCTCCGCGTCCTCTGCGCCTCCGCGTGGGCACGACCTATCCCGCCGCCTTGACGCACGCCTTCGGCGGTGTCTAATCGGCGACGCCGGCGCGCCGGGGGGAGGCGATGAGGAAGGCCGAGATCGAGCAGATGTTCGAGCGCTTCGCCGCCGCCGACCCGGCGCCGGAGACCGAGCTCGACTACCTCGACCCCTACAGCTTGCTGATCGCGGTGGTGCTGTCGGCGCAGGCGACCGACACGAGCGTCAACAAGGCGACCCCGGCGCTGTTCGCGCTCGCCGATTCGCCCGCCAAGATGGTCGCGCTGGGCGAGGAGCGGGTGCGCGAGCTGATCAAGACCATCGGCCTCTACCGCACCAAGGCGAAGAACGTGGTCGCGCTCAGCCGGGCGCTGGTCGAGCGCCACGGCGGCGCGGTGCCGCGCGATCGCGAGGCGCTCGAGGCGCTGCCCGGGGTCGGGCGCAAGACTGCCAACGTGGTCCTCAACGCGGCCTTCGGCGAGCCCACCATCGCCGTCGACACCCATCTGTTCCGCCTCGCCAACCGCACCGGGCTCGCGCCCGGCAAGACCCCGCGCGCGGTCGAGGACAAGCTGATGGAGGTGGTGCCCGAGCGCTTCCGCCGCCACGCCCATCACTGGCTGATCCTGCACGGCCGCTACGTGTGCACGGCGCGCCGGCCGAACTGCCCCGAATGCCCGATCCGCGACCTGTGCGGCTATCAGGCCAAGACCCCGGGGGTCGCCGCGCCGGCGCGCCGCCGGCAGCGCTCGACCACGTGAACGAACAGGGCGGTGCCGAGCACCGGCGCGACCAGGTTCACCACCGGCACCCAGAACACGACCGCGAGCGCGACGCCGGCGAGCCACAGGCTCAAGCGATGGCGGCGGCGGAACGCCCGCGCCGGGCGCCGCTCGAGACGGCGCAGCGCCACCGCCTCGAAATACTCGCGGCTCAGCAGCCAGCCGTTGACCGCGAAGAACAGGACGATGTTGGCCCCCGGCAACAGCAAGTACAGCGGCAGGCACAGCAGGTTGACCACCACGGTCCAGATCAGCAGCCGCAGCCCCGCGGCGATCTGCCGGCCGATCGGTTGCCCCGGCGCCTTGGCCAGGTCGGGGTAGTGCCGCGCCTCGACCGCATCGGCGACCTGGTCCTGGAACAGCGCCGCCACCATGGTCGCCACGGGCGCGAACAGCACCAGGGTCAGCACCACGGCGAGCACGCCGCCCAGGAGACTGACGAGCCACCCGGCCAGTCGGTCGAGCCAGCCGATGTCGGCCACGGTGACGCTGCCGAGCAGCCAGCCGACACCGAGCCACAGGCCGGCGAACACCAGGATCGTCGCGCCGAGGATCTTCCACAGCACGGCCGCGAGCTCAGGCTCGAAGAGCTGGCCGATCGACTTGCCGAGATCGTCGAGCATTCCGGC
>DASWHU010000055.1:0-9103 GCA_036398035.1 Alphaproteobacteria bacterium
TGCCGTTGCGCCCGACCAGGCACAGCCGGTCGCGCGCGCCGAGCACCAGGTCCGCGTCCGCGAACACGGGCTCAGGCCCGAAGCGCACCGCAACCGACCTGAGCGTTAAGATCGGGGCTGCCATCGCCGCATCCTAGCGCCCCGCGGCGGGCCGAAAAATATGGCGGGCCGCATGACGCGGCCCGCCGGTCGTATGGGACGTCGCCCGCGCGGCGCGGATCAGAAGTCCATGCCGCCCATGTCGGGCATGTTCGGCGCGCCGCCGCCTGACTTCCTCTCCGGCTTCTCGCCGACCATCGCCTCGGTGGTAACCAGCAGCCCCGCCACCGACGCGGCGTCCTGGAGCGCGATGCGCACCACCTTGGCCGGGTCGACGATGCCGGCCTTGAACATGTCGACATAGGTCTCGAGCTGGGCGTCGAAGCCCCAGGTCTCCTTCTTCTGGTCCAAGAGCTTGCCGACCACCACCGAGCCGTCGACGCCGGCGTTCTCGGCGATCTGGCGGACCGGGGTCTGCAACGCCTTGCGCACGATGTCTATGCCGACCTGCTGGTCGTGGTTCTCGGTCTTGATCTTATCGAGCGCCTTGGCGGCATAAAGCAGCGCCACGCCGCCGCCGATCACGATGCCCTCCTCGACCGCGGCGCGGGTGGCATGCAGGGCGTCGTCGACCTTGTCCTTGCGCTCCTTGACCGCGACCTCGGTGGCGCCGCCGACCTTGATCACGGCAACGCCGCCGGCGAGCTTGGCGAGGCGCTCCTGCAGCTTCTCGCGGTCGTAGTCGGAGGTGGTGTCGTCGATCTGCTGGCGGATCTGGGTGCAGCGGCCCTCGATCGCGGCGCGCTTGCCGGCGCCGTCGATGACGGTGGTGTCGTCCTTGGTGATGCTGATCCGCTTGGCCCGGCCGAGCATGTCGAGGGTGACCGACTCGAGCTTGATGCCGAGGTCCTCCGAGATCACCTGGCCGCCGGTCAGCACCGCCATGTCCTCGAGCATCGCCTTGCGGCGGTCGCCGAAGCCCGGCGCCTTGACCGCGGCGACCTTCAAGCCGCCGCGCAGCTTGTTGACCACCAGGGTGGCGAGCGCCTCGCCCTCGACGTCCTCGGCGATCACCAACAGCGGCCGGCTCGACTGCACCACGGCCTCGAGCAGCGGCAGCAGCGCCTGGAGGTTGGCGAGCTTCTTCTCATGCAGCAGGATGTAGGCGTCCTCGAGCTCGCACTGCATCTTCTCGGCGTTGGTGATGAAGTAGGGCGACAGGTAGCCGCGGTCGAACTGCATGCCCTCGACCACCTCGAGCTCGGTCTCCAGGCCCTTGGCCTCCTCGACCGTGATCACGCCCTCGTTGCCGACCCGCTCCATGGCGCTGGCGATGATCCTGCCCACCTCGCGGTCGCCGTTGGCGGAGATGGTGCCGACTTGGGCGATCTCGTCATTGGTCTTCACCGTCTTGGCCTGCTTGGCGAGGTTGTCGACCACCGCCTCGACCGCCAGGTCGATGCCGCGCTTGAGGTCCATCGGGTTCATGCCCGCGGCGACCGACTTGAGCCCCTCGCGGACGATCGCCTGGGCGAGCACGGTGGCGGTGGTGGTGCCGTCGCCGGCGATGTCGTTGGTCTTCGATGCCACCTCGCGCACCATCTGCGCGCCCATGTTCTCGAACTTGTCGGCGAGCTCGATCTCCTTGGCGACGGTCACCCCGTCCTTGGTGATCCGCGGCGCGCCGAACGACTTGTCGAGCACCACGGTGCGGCCCTTCGGCCCGAGCGTCACCTTGACCGCGTCCGCGAGCACGTCGATGCCTCTCAGCATCCGCGCGCGGGCGTCCATGCCGAACTTAACTTCCTTTGCAGCCATTTCAGATCACTCCCATTGGATTGCCTCGGCGCGCCTAGGCGGCCTTCCTGCTGGCTTTGCGGACGGTTTCCTCGATCACGCCCATGATGTCGGACTCCTTCATGATCAACAGCTCCTGGCCGTCGATCTTGACCTCGGTGCCGGACCACTTGCCGAACAGGACCCGGTCGCCCTTCTTGACATCGAGGGCGACGATCTCGCCGCTCTCGTCGCGGGCGCCCGGCCCGACCGCCACCACCTCGCCCTGGCTCGGCTTCTCCTTGGCGGTATCCGGGATGATGATGCCGCCCGTGGTCCGCTCGTCTTCCTCGAGCCTGCGGACCACGACACGGTCGTGCAAAGGACGGAATTTCATCGCATTTGTCCCCTTCGCGATAGAGGTTGGCTGAACACTGACCACGAACCCCCTAAGCACTCGACGGTATCGAGTGCTAACAGGCCCATGGCGCATGTGGCCCAAGCCCGCGCGACAGTCAAGGGGGCTTGGCCGAATTTGTCAGCAATCCCTCTGTGCGGCTGCTAAAGGATTGTTTTTATTGAGTTCTTAGACGATGGGGCTTCCCCTAATGCGCGCGACGTGAGATGATGAAACATGTGACCCAGGCCAACCGTGCGTCCTGTGATGACTGTCCACGCCCACCGAGTGACCGAGCTTCAGCTCAGGGGATACCGGCTGGTCACCGCCGAGATCCTCTACCGGATGCCGGACCATCCGGCGCTGCTCCAGACCTTCGTTTGGCAGGACTACGACATCGCGCCCCGCTTTCCGGTGCTCAACCAGTTTCTCGACTTCTGGGAGCGCAACCTGGACGGTCCCCTGCACTCGGTGCGCGTCGCCTCGACCGAGCTGATCGGGCCGAGCCGCTGGCGCCGCGCCGGGGGCGTCTTTACCATACAGTAGGCGCGGGGCGCGGGCGGCGATGACCGCCGAGCGCGACCTCGCCGCCGGCTCGCCGGAGCGGTTCGGCTACGCCTGGCACCGCTTCAGCCTGCCGAGCGCCGCCCAGGAGGAGCAGTTCCGGCGCTGGACCAGCCTGATCGACCCCGCCACCGGCTGGCGCGGGATGACCTTCCTCGACGCCGGCTGCGGGGCGGGGCGCAATGCCTACTGGGCGATGAGCTGGGGCGCCGCGGGCGGCGTTGCGGTCGACGTGGACGAGCGCGCCCTCGCCGCGGCGCGGGGCAACCTGGCGGCGTTCCCGTCGGTCGAGGTCCGCCACCGCAGCCTCTACGACCTCGACCTCGACAATGCGGTCGACATCGCGTTCTCGATCGGCGTCGTCCACCATCTGTCCGACCCCGACCGGGCGCTCGCCGCGCTGGTGCGCGCCGCCAGGCCGGGCGGGCGGGTGCTGGTGTGGCTGTACGGGGTCGAGAACATGGAGCTCTATCTCAAGCTGTTCGCGCCGGTGAGGCGGGCGCTGTTCAGCCGGCTGCCGATGCCGGCCCTCGCCGCGCTCGCCCACATGCCGTGTGCGGCGCTGTGGCTCGCGCTCAGGCTCGGCCTGGGCCGGATCGAGTATGTCCGCCTCTTGCGCGGCTTCCCCTACCGCCATCTGCACGCGATCGTGCTCGACCAGATGCTGCCGCGCATCGCCACCCATTACACCCGTGCCCGGGCCGAGGCGCTACTCGCGCGCGCCGGGCTCACCGACGTCCGCTCGTGCTGGGTCAACCAGATGTCCTGGCAGGTGGTCGGCACCAAGCCCGCGGGGTCGAGTTGACCGCCGCCCGAGGCCGCTCCTACACTCGCCGGAGCGGTCGCCGGAGCAACCGCGGCATGGTCCGGGAGGGGATACGAATGGGCGAGGCAGTGCGGGCGGCCGTGGCGGAGGCGCCGGTCGCGGACACGCGTTACACGCTGCGCGCGCGCTATTTCGATTCGGCCACCGCGTTCAACCTCCATTTGCCGCCGGTGCCCGCGCACAGCTTTACCGACGAGGCCCGCGCCGCGCTCGATGCCGCCACCGGCACAGCGCTGATCGCGCTCGACCTGAGCCAGGCCATGGCGCTCGACTACCCGGCGACGACGCCGCTGGTGCTGGCGCGCTACGGCCGCATCCGCGCCGGCGAGACACTGGTGCTCGAGGCGAAGGCGACGGTCGAGATCTACTACGTCATCGCCGGCGCCGGGCGCAGCGTCAAGGGCGCCGACAGCATCGCTTGGGCCGAGGGCGACGTGTTCGCGCTGCCCGGCGGTGCGCCAAGCGAGCATCGCGCCGAGGGCGGCGATGCGGTGCTGTGGATCGTCACCAACGAGCCCGAGCTCGCCTTCGAGGGCGCCGAGGCGCCGGCCCCGGCGCGCGCGCGCGTCGAGGCGGTGCACTTCCCGGCGGCCGAGATCGACCGCCGGCTCGCGGTCGTCGAGCGCAAGCTCGCCGGCACGCGCACCCCCGGCCTCGCGGTGGTATTCTCGAGCGCCGCGCAGGAATCGCGGCGCAACATCTCGCCGTCGCTGACCGTGGCGATGAACCAGCTGCAGCCGGGCGGCAGCCAGATCCCGCACCGCCACAACTCGGTCGCGGTGTCGCTGCCGATCTCGTTCGCGCGCTGCTACTCGATGGTCGACGGGGTGCGCTATGACTGGCAGCCCTATGCGACCACGGTCACCCCGCCCGACAGCGTCCACTCGCACCACAATGACGGCGAGCGCCACGGCCGCTGGCTGATCGTCCAGGACGGCGGCCTGCACTACCACTGCCGCACCATGGGCTTCGCCTACGCCGATCCGGCGCCGTAACCCGCGGCGAGCGCGGGCGCGCCGGCTCGCCAATAGATCGGGAAAGGGAAGCATGCTAAGGAGCTTGGCGCCGATGCTGGCGCCCGGCGGCGGCCGGATGCGGTCGGCGCCCAGGACATAGCGGAGAATCCGCCCGACCTCCCTCGCCGCCGACCGGGACGCCGGATATTTCGGCCACCGACGAGCCTCTCCCCGGCAGCGTGAAGGAACATCTCTATGATCGAGGCGATCCCGCTTGCGATCCTCATCGGCGCGGGGCTGGTGGTCATCTCGATCCTTTCCAGCTTCATCTCGTTCCGCGTCGGCGCGCCGCTGCTGCTGGTGTTCCTCGGCGTCGGGCTCGCGGCGGGCGAGGACGGCATCGGCGGGATCGAGTTCGAGAACGCCCGGGCCGCCTACTTCGTCGGCACGGTCGCGCTCGCCATCATCCTGTTCGACAGCGGCATCGGCACGCGCGTCCAGATCTTCCGGGTAGCGGTGGCGCCGGCGATCGTGCTCGCCACCGTGGGCGTGCTGCTCACCGCGGTACTGGTCGCGGTGCCCGTGCGCGTCCTGCTCGGGTTCGACTGGCTGCAGGCGTTCCTGCTCGGCGCGATCGTCAGCTCGACCGACGCGGCGGCGGTGTTCTTTCTGTTGCGCGTCGGCGGCATCCAGGTCCGCGAGCGGGTGCGCGCCACGCTCGAGATCGAATCGGGATCGAACGATCCGATGGCGATCTTCCTGACCTTGACCCTGGTCGAGCTGGTCGCCAGCGGGGCGACTGGGCTGCGCGACATCTCCTGGGACTTCCTCGCCGCGTTCGGTGCCGAGATGGGTCTCGGCCTGCTAATCGGGCTCGGCGCCGGCTATCTGATCGTGCTCGGCCTCAACCGGGTCAGGCTCGAGCCGGTGCTGTTCTCGATCGTCGTCCTCGGGCTCGCGCTATGCGTGTTCGCCGTGACCTCGCTGCTCGGCGGCAGTGGCTTCCTCGCCGCCTACGTGGTCGGCGTGGCGATGGGAAATCTGCCGCTGAGGGGGGTGATCGCGCTCAGGCGCTTCCATGAAGGATTCACCTGGCTCGCGCAGATCACCATGTTCCTGGTGCTCGGGCTGCTGGCGACGCCGTCCGAGTTCCTGGCGATCGGCTGGCAGGCGGTGGCGATCGGACTCGTCTTGATGCTGGTCGCGCGGCCGATCGCGGTCTGGGCCTGCCTGCTGCCGTTCGGCTTCCAGCGCAACGAGACCACGTTCGCCGCCTGGATCGGCCTGCGCGGCGCAGTGTCGATCCTGCTTGCGATCCTGCCGATCATCGGCGGCCTCGAGCACGGCCAGATGATGTTCAACGCCGCCTTCATCATCGTGCTCACCTCGCTCCTGATCCAGGGCTGGACGATCCGGCCGATGGCCAAGTGGCTCGGCCTGGTCGTGCCGCCCCACATCGGGCCGGTGGAGAAGGTGGAACTCGAGCTGCCCGGCGACGCCCGCCACGAGCTGCTCAGCTACCGGGTCGCGCCGGAGAGCCCGGTCGCGAAGGGCGAGCGCATCCCGCGCTGGGCGAGGCCGTCCCTGGTCGTGCGCGACGGCCGGTCGATGCGCATCCACGACGCCGGGCGCCCGCAGCCGGGGGATTACGTTTACATCTTCGCTGTGCCGCGCTTCATCCCGCTGCTCGACCGGCTTTTCGCGAGCCCCGTGGAGCTGACCGACAAGGACCTGGAGTATTTCGGCGAGTTCACCGTCGATCCGGCGCATACCATCGGCGAGGTCGCCCGGACCTACGGCTTCGAGGTCGCCGCCGAGGACGCCGAGGTGCCGATCGGCGACTTCGTCAGGAGGCGGCTCGGCACGCCGCTCGGGCGCGGCGACCGGCTGCCCCTGCCGCCGATCGAGCTGATCGTGCGCGAGGCCGACGACGACGGCGGGCCGCTGTCGATCGGGCTCTCCGTGGAGCCAGGCCCGGCGTCGATCCCCAGGCTCCCGCTGTTCCAGAATTACCGGGAGATCATGGCCGGGGTTCGCGCTTGGTTGAAGCGGCGTTCGGCGGCGCGCCTCAACCCGAGCCGGAGTCCTCGCAGCTCGCGCCGCGTGCGCCGCCGGCGGCCGCCGTGAGCTCGGCCACGAAATCCTCGACCTTGGCGGCGTCGGCGCCGCTCTTGCGGTCGGCTTCGGAGAGCGCGAGGCGCGCGAGCGGCGCCTTGCCGGCGGCGGCGGCGAGCATCTCGAACGCGCGCGTCGGATCGCTGCCGCCGTGGGTGAGGACGAAGGCGACCGCCGGCAGGGCGGCGGCGTGGGTCGCGAGATAGCTCAGCGCCGGTGTCGCCGGCCGCCCGGCCCAGATCGGCGCGGCGACCACCACCAGGCTATAGCTCGCCGGGTCATGGCGGGCAGGCGCGAGCGGCGGGCGGGTGCGCCGCAGCGCGCTCCACAGCGCGCGCACCACGCCGGCGAGCCCGCGGCCGATCGCCGGCGCATCGATCGCCTCGTGCGCGGAGCCGAGGCGCCCGGCGATGGCGCGCGCCGCCGCCTCGGTATGGCCGCCGAGCGAGTAGGACACCAGCAGGATCTCTTGGCTCGCCATGCGCTAGTCGAGCCCGCCGGGGGAGCCGTCGTAGGTCTTGTAGACCTCCGGGTTGGGCTCGCCCTCGGCATAGAGGAAGCCGACCAGCCCGCGCTCGAGACGGCTCAGCGCGTGGTCGACCAGGATGTAGCGGCCGGGGACCTCGAGCGCGAACTCCGTGACCACGGCGCCCCCGGGCGGGACGGCGACCGTCTGCACGCCCCGCGCCGGCGGGCTGACCAGGTCGCCCCAGTTGTAGAGCCGGTCGAACATCTCGCCGATGACGTGGAACGACGAGATGAAGTTCGGCCCGCCGACGCCGACGAACAGCCGCACCGTCTCGCCGACCTGGGCGCGCAGCGGACGCTGGGTCGTCAACGCGCCGACCGCGCCGTTGAAGACGAAGTACTCGGGCGTCTCGTTGAGCAGCGCCTCGACGCTGAACTCCTGGCTGCCGGGCGTGCCGAACGGCGCGTGGGTATAGATCTCGCCCTGCATGACGTAGAACTCCTTGTCGACCGGCGGCAGGCCGCCCTCGGGCTCGACCAGGATCAGGCCATACATGCCGTTGGCGATGTGGTGGGCGACCATCGGCGTCGCGCAATGATAGACGAAGATCCCCGGCACCAGCGCCTTGAAATCCAGGCGCTTGCTGTCGCCGGGATCGACCTGCAAGTGCGCCGCGCCGCCGCCGGGGCCGGTCGTCGCATGAAAGTCGACCGAATGGATCATCGATGAATCGGCGTCGTTGGCGAGCACCACCTCGACCGTGTCGCCGACGCGCACCCTGATGAACGGCCCCGGCACGGTGCCGTTGAAGGTCCAGTACGGATAGGTCGTGCCGTCGGCGAGCTCGCCGTCGAGCTCGACCGCATTGAGCTCGACGCGCACGCGCTGGGGCGGGCGGTCGCCGATCGGCGCCGGCACCGCCGCCGGGTCCATGACGATGCTCGCGGCAACGGGCGCCGCTTCCGCGACGGCGGTCGTAACGGTGAACCTCCCCTCCATGCCGGCCTCGCGGTGGCCGGGCAGCGAGCAGAAGTAGGGCGTGGTGCCGGCGGCGCGGGCGCGGAAGGCGACAGTGGTCGCCGCGCCCTTGTCGAGCACGTGCTGCGAGGCGACGCCGTGCTCGGCAATGACGATGTCGTGCTCCGCGCCCTCGCCGTTGATCAGCGTGATCTGGACCACGTCGCCCTCGCCGGCCGACAGATCGGGATTGACGATGCCGTCGATGTCGCCGCCGAAGCCGATGTAGACCATTCGTCCCTGGGCTATCCCGGTTTCCAAAGTGTAGCGCACGTCCGGGATGTAGCCGGCCGGCAGCGCCGACGACTCCGCGCCGGCCGCCGGGAGCGGCGCCGCCGGGGCGGCGGCCGCGGCCGCGGGTGCGCCGGCGCTCAGGAAAGCGATGACGGCAGCGCGATCCTCAGCCTTCTTGAGGCCGGGAAAGACCATCCTGGTGCCGGGCACCAGCTTCATCGGCCCGGCGAGGAACGCCTCGAGCGTCGCCGCGTCCCAGGTCAGGCCCGACTGGGCGAGCGCGTCCGAGTAGCGGAAGCCGCCGGCCGCGGCGGCGGCGCGCCCCATCACCCCGGCGAGGCTCGGCCCGATCTTGTGCTTTCCGGCCTCGAGGCTGTGACACGCGGCGCACTTGCGGAACACCCGCGCGCCGTCCTCGGCGTCCTCCGTCGCCGCGGCGGAGATCGCGCCGAAGGCGAGTGCGAGCAGCAGCCCGATGCCTGCCAGGCTCCGAAAACTGAACATCATGGCCGAGGCCTCCCTCCAAATGAGGATGCGCATGAAATCGACGCCGGCCCCGTCTAGCGCGCCCTCGGCGCGCCAGCCATGATCTCCATCAAGGCAGGGCGATCAGACCGCGAAGTAGCAGGCGCGCGGGTGGTGGAGGACGATCGCCGAGGTCGACTGCTCGGGGTGGAGCTGCGCCTCCTCGCCCAGCACCACGCCGATCC
>DASWHU010000056.1:0-6241 GCA_036398035.1 Alphaproteobacteria bacterium
GCGCGCGGCGTCGCCGAGGAGGCCCCCGGCGCCTACAAGGACGCGGGCGCGGTGTGCGAAGCGGCCGAACGCGCCGGCCTCGCCCGCCGCGTCGCCCGCCTCAAGCCGCTGGTGTGCGTGAAGGGATGAGGCGCAAGCCGCCTCACCGTCGCCCGCGTCATCGCGAGGCGCGAAGCGCCGTGGCGATCCAGGCCTTGGCGAGTGCCTGGATTGCTTCGTCGCTACGCTTCTCGCAATGACCGTTCTCGTCGGCCGCCTGATCCTCCGAAACTTCGATGTTAAAAAAATCGGCCATGCGCGCCGTTCGGCCTGCTTCGCTCAAAACTCCCACTGCAGGCGGACGCCGACGGCGTCGATGATGCCGCCCTCGTGAAGGTCGGAGTCGCTCAGGTTGTCGATGTTGGAGTGGACGTAGTTGACCGAGACGCGGGTGAGCGCGGTCGGGTACCAGTTGAGCGCGAGCGAATAGTTGTCGGCCACCCCGCCGCGGATGCCGCCGTGGGCGAGGTCGCCCGTGCCACTATCGAGGTCGATGTGGCTGAAGCGCGCGGCGACCTCGACCGCGCCCCAGCCGCCGGTCTCGAGGTCGAACTCCTGGTTCGGCTGCACCCGCCACGGGGTGGCGAAGTTGGACAGGAAGTTCTGCGATTCGCCGGTCAGGTAATAGCTGGTCTGGACGTAGTAGCCGTCGAAGGTGAGGTCGCGGAACGGCGCGTCGTGGGGGCCGTCGTAGCGGTCGACCCATACCCGGTGGTACTCGGCCTGCACGTTCCACGGCCCCCGGTTGGCGAGCATCTCGAACCCGCCGAAGACGAACGAGTCGATGCGCGGGATATTGCCGGTGTCGACGAAGAACAAGTCGTCGACGTGGAGCTCGGGGCGCGAGGCGAAGCGCTCGCTGCCGCCGACGTCGCCTTGCCTCACCGTCGGCTTGCGCCAGTAGCCCGAGACGCCGAAATGGAGCGCGCGGTCGCGCTCGGAGATCGGCGCATAGGTGGCGCGCCCGTGCACGCCCCAGCCCTCGCTGTCGTGGCCGTACTCGTCGACCGGCACCCCCCACAGGCCGACGCGCACGTAGTGGTTCTTGGTCCGGTGTAGGACCGCGGCGCCGAGCGAGGGCGTGCCGGTGGCGTAGCCGAACGCGCCCGACGACATCGATTCTTCCATGAACGTGCGCTGGCTCGAGAAGGTCGCGGCATCGAGCGGGTCGGGCAGGTTCTGCTGGCCGACGATCAGCCACAGCGGGTCGAGGCCGCGCCAGGCGAGCAGCGCCGAGCGCAGGCCCTCGATCTCGCGCGTCCCCGGATCGAAGACGTCGTGCGAGACGAAGGCGATGAAGTCCTTGTAGAAGATGCCGTTGACCAGGAAGATGCCGCGCCGTCCGGCCAAGCCGGTGTCGAGGTCGGTGTAGAGCGCCTGCGCGGTATCGGGCCCGCCTTGCGCGTTCTGGTCGTAGGTGGCCGCGTCGAACTGCATCAGCGCGCCGGCGCCGAGGTTGATGTTGCCGTCGTCGAGGCGCAGGCGCGGCAGCGGCCCGAACACCGTGGTCTCGGGGTCGTACTCGCGGTCGCGGCGGGTCTCGTAGACGTCGTGCTCGCCGCGCCCGGCACCGGGCTGGCCGGCCGGTTGCGCCGGCTCGGGCGAAGAGGGCGGCGCCTCCTGGGCCGCGGCCGGCGCCAGCGCGCCGGCAAGCAACAAGCCGGCGCCGGCGGCGATCAGCAGCCAGGGCCGCAGGCCGCGAGAGGGTTCGATACGGGTCATCGGTCGGTTGCGAGGCCCCCCTTCGACGCAGTGTCATCCGGCATCGCGCCGCGCCCCGTCGCGCGCCCGATCCAGCTGTCCCCGTGCGATGACAATATCCCGTGCCGCGCGCCGGCACGCCCCGACCGGCCTTCAGTCGGCCGAAGCAGGTCCCCGGGTCGAACCCCAGGGATCGGTCGGCGAAGGCCGGCGGGGTTTGCCGCCACGCGCCCGCATCGGTACCTTGATCGCGCCGCACGGGTCAAGCCGCGCGGCCCATGTCGCGGCCCGGATCGCCAAGGACAGCGAGGCGGAAGTGAGCACGAGCAAGCGCCACGGAGGCAAGCGGGGGACGCGTACCGGCGTCGGCCTGGTGAGCGCCCTGCTCGCCGGCTGCAGCCTGCTCACCCCGCTGCCCGCGCCATCGACCACCGCCGAGCGGCTGGCGGCCTTCCCGACCCGGGGGCTGCCGCTCGAGCGGGGGGTGGCGATCTACTGGAACGACTACCAGGTGCCGTTCATCGAGGCCGAGACCGACCGCGACGCGGCGGTCGCGCTCGGCCTTGTGCACGCGCATCTGCGCCTCGGCCAGATGGAGATGATGCGCCGCATCTCGCAGGGGCGCCTCGCCGAGATGGCCGGCCCCTTGGCCGCCGACATCGACCAGGGTTTGCACATCCTCGACTTTGGCCGCGCGGTCGCCGACATCGAGCGCGACCTTGCGCCCGAGTCGCGCGCCTGGCTGGAAGGCTTCGTCGCCGGCGTCAACCACTACCTTGCGACCGTCGACAAGCTGCCGCACGAGTTCGCCGTGCTCGGGATCGCGCGCGAGCCGTGGACGGTGCGCGACGTGCTGACCATCGGCCGGCTCGCCGGCACCGACGTCAACTGGCTGGTGTGGGGCGGCATACTGAGCCTGCGTGGGCGCCCCGACTGGCCCGAGCTGTGGGCGCGGCTGGTCGCCAACGGCAGCGCCTCGATGCCGAGCTTCGACGCCCCGGGCGAGCTCAGCCGGGCGATCGAGGCGCTCGCCGCCCTGTCGCGCTCGGGCAGCAACAGTATGGCGATCGCCTCCGCGCGCACCGGCACCGGCAGCGCGATCATGGCCAGCGACCCCCATGTCGGCATCTTCGTGCCCGATTTGTGGCTGTTGGTCGGGCTCAAGTCGCCGTCGTACCACGCGGTCGGGCTGATGGGCCCGGCGCTGCCGGTGATCGCGATCGGGCGCAACCCCTGGATCGCGTGGGGCGGCACCAACATGCGCGCCGCCTCGAGCGAGCTCTACGACCTGAGCGGCATCGAGCGGAGCGAGATCAGCGCGCGCACCGAGACCATCCGCGTGCGCTGGTGGTTCGACCGCACGATCACCGTGCGCGAGACTCGCTTCGGCCCAGTAATCTCGGACGCGCCGCTGTTCGACGACTACGACCTTCCCGACCTCGCGCTGCGCTGGACCGGCTTCGAGTCGAGCGACGAGATCGGCGCCATGCTGGCGGTGATGCGGGCGCGCGATTTCGCCGCCTTCCGCGCCGCGTTCGAGAGCTTCGCCGTGCCCGGCCAGAACATGCTCTATGCCGACTCGGGCGGCAATATCGGCCAGGTGATGGCTGTGCGCCTGCCGGCGCGCGACGGCGCGCCGCCGCCCGACCTGCTGGCCGACCCGGCCGAGCGCGAGCCGCACTGGCAGGAGATGCGGGGCGTCGCCGAGCTGCCGTTCAGCTACAACCCGGCGGCGGGGTTCCTGGTCTCGGGCAACAACCGGCCGGCCGAGACCGACATCCATGTCGGCTACTTCTTCTCGCCCGACGACCGGGTCGAGCGGATGGCGGAGCTGATCCGCGCCCACAACCCGGTCGGCGTGGCCGACGTCGAGAGCTTCCAGCAGGACGTCTACATGCCGTCTGCGGTGGCCTTGCGCGACGTGCTGCTGGCCAAGCTCGAGGAGACGGGGCTTGCGGCGGTCGCCGAGGCGCGCGCACGCGAGGCGATCCGCCGGCTCGCCGAGTGGGACGGGCAGTATCGCGTCGACTCGCAGGGCGCGGTGGCGTTCGAGCAGTTCCGCGCCGCCTTCACCGCCCGCTTCTATGCGCTCACCTTCGGCGGCACCGACTGGCTCGCCTTCGCCAACGTGGCGCGGATCAAGGCGCTCTTGATCGAGGACATCGAGCGGGCGCGGGCCGAGGACCTGCGCCCGGCGCTCGCCGCCGGGCTCGCGCGCGCCGCCGAGGGGCTCGATGCGTTCGCGGGCTGGGGCGACATGCACCGCATGGAGCTGTCCCATCCGCTCGCCAACGTGCCGCTGGTCGGCCGCCGTTACCGGTTCGACGAGTTTGCCAGCGGCGGCTCGACCGACACGCTGATGAAGACCTCGCACCGCGCCACCGCCGACCGCCACGCGGTGGGCTACGGCTCGAACGCCCGCCACGTCTCCGACCTGTCCGACCCCGACGCCAACTTCTTCGTCCTGCTCGGCGGGCAGGACGGCTGGCTCAACAGCGCCAACTTCCTGGACCAGGTGCCGCTGTGGCGCGACGGCGCCTACATCCGGATGCCGCTCACGCCCAAGGCGGTGCGCGAGGGGTTCGCGCGCCGCATCGACCTCGCCCCCTGACGGGGGTTGCATGCTCGACGTCACGCCGCCGTTCAGGCTCTACGCCGCGCGCCGCCGGCGCGCACTCGAGGGCCTGGACGCGGCGGCGATCCAGCAAGCAACCTTGCGCCGGCTGGTGAAGGCGGCGGAGCAGACCCGGTTCGGCCGCGACCACGGCTTCGCCGACATCGGCTCGGTCGCGGAGTTCCAGGCGCGGGTGCCGCTGCGCGACTACGACCGCTTCTGGGACGAGTACTGGCAGGCGCCGTTCCCGCGCCTGGTCGACTGCACCTGGCCCGGCACCATGCCCTACTTCGCGGTCTCGTCCGGGACCACGCGCGGGGTCACCAAATATATCCCGTGCAGCCACGCGATGAACCGCTCGAACCGGCGCGCGGCGGTCGACCTTCTGGTCCACCACGTCGCCAATCGTCCGCACAGCCGCATCCTCGGCGGGCGCAGCTTCATGCTCGGCGGCAGCACGGCGCTGATCGAGCAGGCACCCGGTATTTACAGCGGCGACCTGAGCGGCATCGCGGCCAAGGTGATGCCGCGCTGGGCGCGGCTGCGCTACTTCCCGCCGCGCGAGCTCGAGACAATCGCCGACTGGGAGCGGAAGATCGAGTGCCTGGCGCGGCGCTCGCTGAGAGAGGACATCCGCGCGCTCAGCGGCGCGCCGAGCTGGCTGCTGCTGTTCCTCGACCGCCTGGCCGCGATCGAGGGCCTTGATGAGGCGCGCATCGCCGCGCTCTACCCGCGCCTTGAGCTCCTGGTCCACGGCGGGGTGAGCTTCGTGCCCTATCGCGACCGCTTCGCCCTGCTGCTCGCCGGCAGCGGCGCCGAGACCCGCGAGGTCTATCCGGCGAGCGAGGGCTTCTTCGCCATCGCCGACCGCGGCGACGGCGAGGGCCTCAGGCTCACCCTCGACATCGGCCTGTTCTACGAGTTCGTGCCGGTGGACGAGCTCGAAAGCGACGCGCCGTCGCGGCGCTGGATCGCCGACGTCGAACCCGGGGTCAACTACGCGCTCGTGGTCTCGACCTGCGCCGGGCTGTGGGCCTATGTGGTCGGCGATACCGTCCGCTTCGTCGACCTGGATCCGCCGCGGGTGCTGGTTACCGGGCGCACCGCCTACACGCTGTCGGCGTTCGGCGAGCACCTGATCGGCGAGGAGCTGGAAACGGCGGTCGCCGAGGCGGCGGGAGAGATCGGCGCCGAGGTCGTCGATTTCTCGGCCGGCAGCCTGTTCCCGCGCGCGCGGGGCGAGCGCGGCGGCCACCTGTACGTGGTCGAGTTCGCCGCGGCGATCGACGACGCGGCGCGCCTGGCGGGTTTCGCCGCCAAGCTCGATGCGGTTCTCATGCGCCTCAATGTCGATTACAAGGATCACCGGGCCGAAGGCTTCGGGCTGAACCCGCCGCGCGTCCACCCCGTGCCGCCGGGCACGTTCGCGGCGTGGATGAGGCGGCGCGGCAAGTTGGGCGGCCAGCACAAGGTGCCGCGGGTGATCAACGACCAAGCGCTGTTCGAGGATCTCAGGCGCTTCGCCGGCGACCTCGGGGCCGCGGAGGAGACGTGATGCGACGTGACGTGATCCTGGCGCTTGCCGTGCTTGTGCTCGCGGCCGCGGCGCCGGCGGGCGCGACCGAGCGCGAGCTCGACTTCGCCTTGTTCGACGCCGCCGGCGCGGGCGACGCGCAGCGGGTGGCGGAGCTGCTGCGCGACGGCGCCTCGCCCGCGGCGCGCGACCGGTTCGGCAACAGCGCGCTAATGTTCGCGGTGCGCAGCCGCGATGCCGCCACGGTGCGGACATTGCTCGCTGCCGGCGCCGATCCCAACCTGGCCAACCTGAGCCGCATATCGGCGCTCACGACCGCCGCCTACAACGGCGACGCGGAGATCGCGCGCCTG
>DASWHU010000057.1:0-3168 GCA_036398035.1 Alphaproteobacteria bacterium
CACTCCGACCCAGCCCGGCCGCCAGCGGCCGGGATGTTTGCTCAGGTCGTAGCCGAGCATCATGAAGTGAAGCGCGCGCAACAGCTGCTCGCTGTAGGCGAAGTGGGGGTCGTCGGCGAGCTGCAGGATGTAGGTCATCGCGTTCCGGTAGCCGATGACCGCGCGCCGCGTCTCCTCCGCCGCCTCGACCGGCTCCTCGTCACTGGCAACCGCCACCGCGTCCTCGAGACTGACGGCGTAACCTTCGATCGAGTTCGACCCCTGAATTGCGCGCGCGAACGTCGTTCGGCGCAACGCTGCGACCCAGCGGCGTGGATGGCGCGCCTGAGCGCCCAGCCGGCGCCGCATCTCGTCGATGCGCCCGATGACCTCCTGCTCTTTCGGATCGAGTTCGGATACCTCGAATAGCATCGCGCTCTTTTAAATAACATTCGACTTAAGCGCAATAATTAATTGCGTTTTTCGCAAGTTAAAAATAGATATTTGCGCCGGGCGGGGGCCGGCAAGGACTTACCCCTGATCGTAGCGGGCGACCTCGACCAGGTTGCCGTCGGGGTCGCGGAAGTAGACCGAGGTCATCGGCCCCCGCGCCCCGGTTTGCGCCACCGGGCCGAGCTCGACCTCGACCAGGAAGCTGTCGAGCGTCGCCACCACCTCCGCGATCGGGGTGTCGGTGGTGAAGCAGATGTCGCCGGTGCCGGGCCCGGCGGCGGGCGCGTTCGGCGTGATCTCGGCGCCGGCCTGATGCAGGTTGATCTTCTGGTCGCCGAACCTGAGTGCCCGGCGGCCTTCCCCGAACACCACCACCTCGAGGCCGAGCACGCGGCGGTAGAAGTCGCAGGTCCGCTCCAGGTCGGCGACCGTGAGCACGATGTGGTCGAGGCCGGTGATGTGCATCGCCGCCGCTCCGCTGTAGCCCGCGCCACGCCGGCCATGATCGCCGCATCGGCGCGCGCGAGGCAATCGCCGCGTCACCACCCGGTGACGGCGCGTATGAGAGCTGGGCTATGCTGGCGGCCATGTTCTCCTTGCACGGCGTCAGGCGCGGCTTCGACGGCGTGGCGCTGTTCGAGCACCTCGACCTCGAGCTTGCCGCCGGCCGCACCACGGTGCTGATCGGGCCCTCGGGCTGCGGCAAGTCGACCCTGATCCGCCTGCTGCTCGGGCTGCTGTGGCCGGAGGCGGGCGAGGTGCGCTTCGCCGGCACCCCGCTCAGCCCCGACACCGTGCTCGGCGTGCGCCGGCGGATGGGCTACGTGGTCCAGGGCGGCGGCCTGTTCCCGCACCTCAGCGCGCGCGGCAACGCGACGCTGATGGCGCGCCACATCGGCTGGCCGCGGGCGCGCATCGAGGCGCGCCTCGCCGAGCTCGCCGCGCTCACACGCTTTCCCGCCGACGCGCTCGACCGCTATCCCTTGCAGCTCTCGGGCGGCCAGCGCCAGCGCGTCGCGCTGATGCGCGCGCTGATGCTGGATCCCGACGTGCTGCTGCTCGACGAGCCGTTCGGGGCGCTCGACCCGATGGTCCGCCACCGCTTGCAGACCGAGCTGCGCGAGGTGTTCCGCGGCCTCGCCAAGACCGTGGTCATGGTCACCCACGACCTCGGCGAGGCCGGCTATTTCGGCGACCAGGTGGTGCTGCTGCGCGCCGGGCGCATCGTCCAGCGCGGCACGCTCAGCGACCTGGTCGAGCGGCCGGCGGAAGCGTTCGTCGACGACTTCGTCTCCGCCCAGCGCACCTTGCTCGACAGCCTCGGGCGGGCGGCGTCATGAGACCGGCGGCTATCCTGGCGACGCTTGCGGTCTGTGCCGTGGCGCGCGCCGCGGCGGCGGAGGTGGTGATCGGCTCGAAGGCGTTCACCGAGTCGGTGGTGCTCGGCGAGCTGGTCGCGCGCTTCGCCGAGGCGAGCGGCGTGGCGGCGCGCCACCGCCGCCAGCTCGGCGGCACGCGGGTGCTGTGGCAGGCGCTGAAGGCGGGCGAGATCGACCTCTATGCCGAATATACCGGCACCATCGGCCACGAGATCCTGGCCGGCGAGGGCGGCGAGGCGCTCGCCGACGCGGCCGCGATGCGTGCCGCGCTGGCCCGCCACGGCGTCGCCATGACCGGCGACCTCGGCTTCAACAACAGCTACGCGCTGGGCATGCGCGCCGAGACCGCCGCACGCCTCGGCATCGCCGCCATCTCGGACCTCGGCGCGCATCCCGAGCTCAGGCTCGGCTTCAGCAACGAGTTCATGGACCGCGCCGACGGCTGGCCGGCGCTCAGCGCGGCCTATCGGCTCGCGCCCGCGAGCGTGAGGGGCCTCGACCACGACCTCGCCTATCGCGGCCTCGAGGCGGGCAGCATCGACGTCGTCGACCTGTACTCGACCGACGCCGAGATCGCCTATTACGGGCTCGCGGTGCTGGCCGACGACCGCGGCCACTTCCCGGCCTACCGGGCGGTGATCCTGTACCGGGAGGAGCTCGCCCGCCGCGCGCCGGCATTGATCGAGCGCCTCGCGCTGCTCGCGGGCGCGATCGACGAGGCCGCGATGAGCGCGCTCAATGCCCGGGTCAAGATCGGCGGCGAGACCGAGGCGCGGGTCGCCGCCGACTTCGCCGCCGCCCGCTTCGCCATCGCGGGCGAGGTCGCCGCGGACGGCTGGGGCACGCGGCTGTGGCGGAACAGCCTCGACCACCTGGCGCTGGTCGCCATCTCGCTGTCGGCCGCGATCGTGATCGCGATCCCCTTGGGCGTGCTCGCCGCGCGGCGTGCGCGCGCCGGCCACGTCATCCTCGCCGCCGCCGGCGTCGTCCAGACCATCCCCTCGCTCGCCCTGTTCGTGTTCATGATCCCGCTGTTGGGAATCGGCGGGCCGCCGGCGGTGATGGCGTTGTTCCTGTACAGCCTGCTGCCGATCATCCGCAACACCCATGCCGGGCTCGCCGGCATCCCGGCGGACATCATCGAGTCGGCGGCGGCGATCGGGCTCGCGCCGGCGGCGCGGCTGCGCCTGGTAGAGCTGCCGCTCGCGGGGCGGGCGATCCTGGCCGGAATCAAGACCTCGGCGGTGATCAATGTCGGCACCGCCACCCTCGGCGCGCTGATCGGCGCCGGCGGCTACGGCCAGCCGATCCTGACCGGCATCCGCCTCGACGACACCGGCCTGATCCTCGAGGGCGC
>DASWHU010000058.1:0-4576 GCA_036398035.1 Alphaproteobacteria bacterium
GTAGCCGGCGCGGGTCATGTCGGCGATCACCTCGCAGAGGTCCTGCCAGACGAAGTGGGGCAGCATGAACCGGTCGTGCAGCCCGGTGCCCCAGCGCACCAGGCCGGCGCGGTAGGGGCTTTTCCAGAAGCGCGCGATCAGCGCGCGCAGCAACAGCTGCTGGGCGAGGCTCATGCGCGCGTGCGGCGGCATCTCGAAGGCGCGGAACTCGACTAGGCCGAGCCGGCCGGCGGGCCCGTCGGGCGAGTACAGCTTGTCGATGCAGATCTCGGCCCGGTGGGTGTTGCCCGAGACGTCGATCAGCAGGTTGCGGAAGATGCGGTCGACCAGCCACGGCGGCACGCTTGCGCCGGCATCGGGGTCGGGCACCTGCGTGAATGCGAGCTCGAGCTCGTAGAGCGAGTCGTGGCGCGCCTCGTCGATGCGCGGCGCCTGGCTGGTCGGGCCGATGAACAGGCCCGAGAACAGGTAGGACAGCGCCGGATGGTTCTGCCAGTAGGCGATCAGGCTGCGCAGCAGGTCGGGGCGGCGCAGGAACGGGCTGTCGCCGGGGGTCGGCCCGCCGACCACCACGTGGTTGCCGCCGCCGGTGCCGGTGTGGCGGCCGTCGAGCATGAACTTCTCGGTCGCGAGCCGGCTCGCGCGCGCGTCCTCGTAGAGGCCGGCGGTGATCGCCGCCATCTCCGGCCAGTCGCGGGCGGGGTGGATGTTGACCTCGAGCACCCCGGGGTCGGGCGTCACCTTGATCACCTCGAGCCTGGGATCGGGCGGCGGCGTGTAGCCTTCCAGGTGCACCGGGGTCGCGTGCTCGGCGGCGGCGTCCTCGACCGCGGCGACCAGGTCGAGATAGTCCTCGACCGTCTCGGTCGGCGGCAGGAACACGCACAGCCGCCCGTCGCGCGGCTCGACCGATAGCGCGGCGCGGACCACGCGCCGGCCGCCCACCTCGGCCACCTGCCCGACCACGCGCTGCGGCGGCTCGAAGCCCGGGCCGGGCCCGCCGTGGGCGCGCAGGAACGGCTGGCGGCGAGGGTCGATGGCGGGCAGCTCGGCGCGCTCCGCAAACGGGTCGGCCGGGACGATGTAGGGATAGTTGCTCGGCGTCACATATGGCAGCGAGTCGGTCGGCAGGCGCAAGCCGAGCGGCGAATCGCCGGGCACCAGGAACAGGTGGCGCGCGCGCGTCGACCACGGCTGGCTGCGCCAGCGGCGCGAGCCGTCGCGCGCGTTCCAGCGCTGCAACGGCAGGACGAAACCGGACGGCTGCCCCAGGCCGCGCTCGAACACCTTGGCCAGGCGCGCGCGCGCCAGCGGGTCGTCGAGCTTGTTGCGCGCCGGGTCCAGGTTCTCCGGCAGCTTGCGTTCCTGCTCGATGAAATGCCAGGGGTCCTCGTAGGCGGGCATCACCGAGGCGACCTCGACCTCGACCCGGCGCGCGATGCCTTCGGCGAAGCTGCGGGCGTGGTCGATCGAGACCCGGTAGTCGTGCGCGTCGTCCGCGATCAGGGCGTCGTCGTGCCACAGCGGCCGGCCGTCGCGCCGCCAATAGAGCGCGAACGCCCAGCGCGGCAACGGTTCGCCCGGATACCATTTGCCTTGCCCGAAATGCAGCAGCCCGCCCGGCGCGAAGCGGTCGCGCAGGCGCTTGATCAGGGCGGCGGCGAGCCTGCGCTTGGTCGGCCCGACCGCGGCGGTGTTCCATTCGGGCGCATCGGGGTCGTCGACCGCGACGAAGGTCGGCTCGCCGCCGATGGTGAGCCGGACGTCGTTCACCTGCAGCTCGGCGTCGAGCCGGCGGCCGAAGGCGTCGATCTCCCGCCACTGGTCGTCGCTATAGGGCTTGGTCACGCGCGGCGATTCGGCGACGCGGGTGACCGACATCCGGTGGCTGAAGTCGATCTCGCACTCGTCCAGCGCGCCGCTGATCGGCGCCGCGGTCGCGGGGTGCGGGGTCGCGGCGAGCGGTATATGGCCCTCGCCCGTGAACAGGCCCGAGGTCGGGTCGAGGCCAACCCAGCCCGCGCCCGGCAGGTAGGCCTCCGCCCAGGCATGCAGGTCGGTGAAGTCGCGGTCGGTGCCCGACGGCCCGTCGAGCGCCTTCTGGTCGGCGACCAGCTGGATCAGGTAGCCGGAGATGAACCGGCTGGCGATGCCGAGATGCCTCAAGACCTGGACCAGGAGCCAGCCCGTGTCGCGGCACGAGCCGCGGCCGAGCGACAGCGTCTCTTCCAGTGCCTGTACGCCCGGCTCCATGCGGATCACGTACTCGACGTCGGACTGCAGGCGGGCGTTGAGCTCGACCAGGACGTCGACCGTGCGCAGGGGCTCGCGGTCGCGATACGGCTCCAGCCACGCCGTCAGCAGCGGCCCGGCGGCCTCGGTCTTCAGATACGGCGCGAGGTCCGCCATCAGCGCCGGCTCGTAGCGGAACGGGTACTGCTCGGCCTCGGGCTCGAGGAAGAAGTCGAACGGGTTGTGGACCACCATGTCGGCGACCAGGTCGACCTCGACGTGGAACGCGCGCACCTTGTCGGGGAACACGATGCGCGCGAGGTAGTTGCCGTGCGGGTCCTGCTGCCAGTTGAGGAAATGCCCGGTGGGCTCGATGTTGAGCGCGTAGCTCACGATCGGGGTGCGGGCGTGCGGCGCCGGCCGCAGGCGTACCACCTGCGGGCCCATGCGCACGAGCCGGTCGTAGCGATAGTCGGTCTGGTGGTTGAGGGCGACGTGCAATGTCATCGGTCGGGCCGGTCCTGGGGGCGCCGGGATGGTAGCGCAAATCGGCCATCGACCAAGACCCCGGTGGCGCCGGCGCGGCCCCTGGTATCCTATTCGCCCGCCCGAGCGCGCCGGTTGATCTCGTCGTGGCGGTCGCGGATCGGCCGCGGCCAGGTGCTCTTGATGAACGACAGCACGGCGATGATGTCCGGGTCGCTGAGCACGCCCTCGAACGCCGGCATGTCGCTCGCATAGCCGCCGCCGATCAGCGCCGCCGGCCCGACCTTGGTGAGGGCGAACAGCTGCGCGTCGGGATGATGCCAGGTGTGGCCGGTCTCGTCGTGAGGCGGCGCCGGCAGCCGGCCGTCGGGGCGCCTGCCGCGCCAGCCGGACTGGCCCTCGAGGGTGCCGCCGTGGCAGCTCGCGCATTCGCGGCCATAAATCTCGCCGCCGCGCGCCACCGTCTCGCGGTCGTCGGGCCTGAGCGCGATCCGCGCATCGGCGGCCGGCGGGCTCGCGAGCCACCAGGCAAGGCCCGCCGCCGCCACGGTCGCGCCGGCGGCCAGCGTCCACGCGCGGCGCCCCCGGCGGGTCACGGCTCGCCGTCGCCGGTTGCGCCCGCGAGGTCGTCGAGGATCGGGCAGTCGGGGCGGTGGTCGCCGCGGCACGCCTCGACCAGGCCGGCGAGCGCCGCGCGCAGGCTCGCCAGCTCGGCGATTTTGGCGTCGATGCGCGCCAGGTGGCGCTCGCCGATCGCCTTGACGTCGGCCGAGCTGCGCCGGCGGTCCTCATAGAGCGACAGCAGCGTGCGGCAGTCGCCGACCGAGAAGCCGAGGCCGCGCGCGCGCTGCAGGAAGCGCAGCTTGTGCAGGTCGTGGTCGCTGTAGCTGCGGTAGCGGTTGGCGCCGCGCGCGGGCCTGACCAGGCCGACCTCCTCGTAGTAGCGGATGGTCTTGGCCGGCAGCCCCGACTGCTTCTCCGCCTCGCCGATGTTCATCGCAACCCCTCCTCAGATGCGGACCCGCCTCAGCCTGAGCGCATTGCCCACCACCGACACCGAGCTCAGGCTCATCGCCGCGGCGGCGATCACCGGGCTCAGCAGCAGGCCGAAGAACGGGTACAGCACGCCGGCCGCGATCGGCACGCCGAGCGCATTGTAGATGAAGGCGAAGAACAGGTTCTGGCGGATGTTGCGCATGGTCGCGCGGCTCAGCCGGCGCGCACGCACGATGCCGTTGAGGTCGCCCTTGACCAGGGTGACTCCGGCGCTCTCGATGGCGACGTCGGTGCCGCTGCCCATGGCGACGCCGACGTCGGCCTGGGCGAGCGCCGGGGCGTCGTTGACCCCGTCGCCGGCCATGGCGACGATGCGCCCGGCCGCGCGCAGCTCGCGCACCACCTGGTTCTTGCGGTCGGGCAGCACCTCGGCCTTGACCTCGTCGATGCCGAGCCGGCGGGCGACCGCCTCGGCGGTGGTGCGGTTGTCGCCGGTCAGCATCACCACCCGCAGGCCTTCCGCACGCAGCGCGCTGAGCGCCGTGGGCGTGGTCTCCTTGATCGGGTCGGCGACCGCGATCAGGCCGGCGGCGCGCCCGGCCACCGCCACCAGCATGACCGTGGCGCCGTCGGCGCGCAGCTCCTCGGCCTTGGCCGCGAGCGCCGAGCCGTCGACGCCGAGCTCCGCCATCAGCGCGCTGTTGCCGAGCGCGACCTCGGCCCCGCCGATGCGCCCGACCACGCCCTTGCCGGTCACCGAGCGGAAGTCGGTCGGCGCGGCGAGGCTGAGGCCGCGGTCCTCGGCGCCGGCGACGATCGCCTCGGCGAGCGGGTGCTCGCTCGCCCGCTCGAGGCCGGCGGC
>DASWHU010000059.1:0-9272 GCA_036398035.1 Alphaproteobacteria bacterium
GACGAAGGCTAGAACATGGTCCGCTCAGGTTGGATCAACCCCCCTCACCCTTCCCTCTCCACCCGCGAGGTGGGGGGAGAGGGTTGCGAAGGGTTGGCGCGGCACCGCCGCGCCTTACCCGGAGCCGGGTGAGGGGGGCCACGCCGGCGCGGCCGGCTGAGGGTTCGGGCAATGGCGGTCGCCGCGGTTCACGACCCCCATGCCGAGGAGCTGCGGCGGGCGCGCGAGGACCTGGCCGCGGCCTACCGGCTGTGCCAGCGCTTCGGGCTCAACGAGGGCATCGACAATCACCTGACCCTCGCCGTGCCGGGCGGCGACGACCGCTTCCTGCTGATTCCCTACGGGCTGCACTGGTCGGAGGTGACGGCGAGCGCGCTCCTGATCGTGGACGCGGACGGCAACACGGTCGAAGGCCACGGCTTCGTCGAGCCGACCGCGTTCTTCATCCATGCCGCGATCCACAAGGCGCGCCGGGACGCGCGCTGCGTGATGCACACCCACATGCCGTACGCGCTCGCCCTCGCCATGATCGAGGGCGGCCGGCTCGCGATGGCGGAGCAGAACGCGCTCCGCTTCTTCGGCCGCATCGCCTACGACGACAGTTACGGCGGCGGCGCCTATGGCTGGGACGAGGGCGGGCGCATCGCCGCCGCGCTCGGGAAGGCCGACGCGCTGCTGATGGCCAACCACGGCGTCACCGTCGCCGGGCCGACGGTCGCGGCGGCGTGGGACGACCTCTACTACCTCGAGCAGGCGTGCCGCGCCCAGGTGCTCGCCATGTCGACGGGAAGGCCGCTCAGGCGCGTCCCCGACGCGATCGCCGCCGAGGTCGCCGCCAGCGTGCGTGCCGAGGCCACCGGGCGCTCCGCCAACATCGAGCGCCACTTCGAGGCGCTGAAACGCGTGCTGATCCGCGACGGCGCCGACTTCCGCGCGTGAGCCGCGCTTTCGACACCGTCGTCATGCCGGCCTTGAGCCGGCATCCATGCGACCGGGCCGGCGGCACGATGGACCCCGAATCCGCCTGCGGCGCTCCGGGGTGACGGAAGAGGAAGAGCCAGTCCTCAGATCGCGGTCCAGCCGCAGTCGACGAGGAGGGTGATGCCGGTCACCGCGGAGGCGGCGGGGGAGGCGAGGTAGAGGATCGCGCCGGCCATCTCTTCGGGCTTCGCGAACCGGCCCATCGGCGTGCGCTCCTCGACATAGGCCATCACCTGCTTGTTCGCGCGCAACGATGCGGTGAGGTCGGTCTCGGTGAAGGTCGGCCCGATCGCGTTCACGCGCACCCCGCGCCGGCCCCACTCGGCGGCGAGCGCGCGGGTCATGTTGACCACCGCGCCCTTCGATGCGTGGTAGGGCAGGTTCGGGTAGTAGCCGCCGCCGGTGACCCCCATGATCGAGGCGACGTTGACGATCGCGCCGCGGCCCTTGGCGAGCATGCGCTTCGCCGCCTCGCGCGTGCACAGGAACACCGCCGTCTGGTTGATGCGGATGACCTCGTCCCAGGTCGCGGTGGGCATGTCCTCGGCCGGCTCGCGGCGGGCGATGCCGGCGTTGTTGACCAGGATGTCGATGCCGCCGAAGGCCTCGGCGACGGCGTCGAAGGTGGCGGTCACTTGCGCTTCCTCGCCCACGTCGCAGGTGAACGCGCGCGCCGTGCCCCCGCACTCGGCGATCTCGCGCACGGTCTGGGCGGCGGTGCCGGCGTCGAGGTCGAGCACGGCGAGGCGCGCGCCGGCCTCGGCGAGCGCGAGGGCCGCGATCCGCCCGAGCCCCTTGCCGGCGCCGGTGACGACCGCGACCCTCCCGTCGAGGCGGAACATCTCCATCACCGAGAAGCGCGGCCGGTCGTCCATCTTCGGGCTCCTTCAGAACTTGCCGTATTTGAGGTAGGCGTCTCTGGGGTCGGTGCCCGACAGGATCGCCGCGCGAATCTTGTTCTCGGCGCCCGCCGCCTGCTCGGCCTTGGCCACCACCTCCTCGGCGCGGTCGGCGGGCACGATCACCACCCCGTCGCGGTCGGCGACCAGCCAGTCGCCGGTATGCACGTCGAGGCCGCCGATGCGCACGGCCGTGCCCATCTCGTCGACCCGCCAGCGGCCGGCGATGTCGGCCGGGGTGACGAACCGGCAGTAGACCGGGAAGCCGAGCCTGACGATGAAATCGACGTCGCGGCAGCCGCCGTCGGCGACGTAGCCCAGCACCCCGCGTGACTTGAGCGTCTCCGCCGACAGCTCGCCCATCAGCGCGATCTCCGAGTCGTTCGGCTGGCACACCACCACGTGGCCCGCCGGCGCCGCCGACAGGAACCCGGTCCAGGCGAGCAGCGACTCGTGGCGGCCGACCGAGGGCGTGCGCACGCCGCTCAACGTCCACACCGGCCCCGCCAGCCGCATCGCCTGATCCAGCGGCTTGATCGCCGCCGGCAGCGCCTGGCCGGCAAGCCCGAGGTCGCTCATGGTGTCGTAGACCACGCCCGTGTACAGGCGCTCAAGCCGTGCCGCGAGGTCGGCCATCGGGTCCCTCAAGTGCTGCGCGCAGGATGCGCCGATGGCGAGGTTGTAGCGGCTCGGGGCGCAGCCGTCACGCCCGCTGCGGTCAGGGCGGCGGGGGCGCGCCGGGCGCCGCGTCGGTGCCGTTAAAGTAGTCGCGCGCCGGGTTCCTGCCGGTCGGGATGACGCAGCGGTTGGTGCGTGCATCGAAGTTGCCCGGGCACAGGATGCGGACCGGATTGAACTCGTTGCGCTGGTCCTGGCACGCCGACAGCACGGCCGCGCATGCCAGCGCCAGCGCGACCGCCGCCGCGCGGCTTCTCGGGCTTCCCATGGCTCGGGGCTGCTCCTGGCTCGGGGGTGAGTGTGGGGACGAAGGCGCCACGCGCGCCACTATACCCCCGATTCGACGAACCGGTACAGGCGGGCACTCGCGACGTGCGCGAACAGCAGCGTCTGGCTGCGCCGGCGCAGGGCCGCCATCGGCACGAGCGGACTTGCCCGCGCCACCTCGCCGGCAAAGCGGTCGGCGATGATCAGGCCGACCTCGTCGGGGACCGCCTCGAGGCGGAACCCGGGCGGCACGGCGAAGTAGAACAGGTCGCAGTAGGGCAGATAGTCGCGCCACTTGTCGTCCGCGCGCAGGTCGGTGAGGCTGGTCTTGACCTCGACCACGGCGAAGCGGCCGCGGCCGTCGAGGCCGATCGCGTCGACCCGCCGGCCCGAAGCCAGGCGCATCTCGGTGAGCGTGCGATAGCCGAGGCTCTCGAGCAGGCGCACCGCGCCGCGGGTCACCGCGCCCGTCTCGGCCGCGGCGGGCGCGCTCACCAGGTCGGGGCGGCTTCCCGGAATGCGCGCCCGCGCCGGCCGCGCCGGCGTCGTCGGCGCCGGCGGTCCGGGGAAAAAGGGAAGCGCGTGCTGCATGGCGCCGCCCGGCCGCGCTCGCTCGACGTCCTGCGGCCTCGGCGCCTCAGAGCAGGAACAACGCCATCACGATCAGGGTCAGCGCCACCGAGGCAGCGCTGTAGATGACCAGCCGGGTGAACCCGCGCCACGTGTTGCGGTGGGACTGGAGGTACTGGTTCGGATCGTAGGTCATGGCCGCCGGGTCCCCGCCTTGGTCGACACCGGCGGTACTGATAGCCAAGCCCGCGCCCAGGCACAAGCCCGGCGGCGCTCACTCGGCGTCGGGCTGGTTCTCGGGGGCGGCAGCGCGGAACGCGGGCAGCTCGGCACAGGCACCCTCGATCGTGACCAGGGTCGGGCAGACCCCGACGTCGCAGCCGAAGCGGCGCGCATTGGCGAGCTGCGGCACCAGGCAGGCGTCGGCGATTCCCGGGAAATCGCCGTGGCAGAAGCGGCCGGTCGCCGGGTGGCCGGCGACCATCTGCTCCATCGCCCCGAGGCCGAGCTCGACCCAGTGCCGGTACCAGCGGTTGCGCGCGTCCTCGTCGATGTCGAGCTCGTCCTTGAGATATTGCAGGACTCGCAGGTTGTTGAGCGGGTGGATGTCGCAGGCGACCGCCAGCGCCAGCGCGCGCACCCGCGCGCGTGCCGCGGGATCGGCCGGCACCAGGCGCGGCTCGGGCCGGGTCTCCTCCAGGTAGTTGATGATCGCCAGCGACTGCGTCAGGACGACGCCGTCATCGTCGAGCGTCGGCACCAGCGCCTGCGGGTTGAGCTTGACGTAGTCGGGGCGGAACTGCTCGCCGCCGCCGCGCCGCAGATGGACGAACACCTGCTCGTAGGCGAGGCCCTTGAGGTTGAGCACGATGCGCACCCGGTAGGCCGCCGAGGACCGGTAATATCCGTACAGCTTCAACATCGTCTCAGTCCTCCCCCGGCCCCCGGTAGCGCTCGACCACTTGGTCGATGGCGCCGAAGATCGAGGCGCCGGCGTGGTCGAGCATCTCGATCCGCACCCGGTCGCCGAACTTCATGAACGGCGTTATGGGCGCGCCGCGCTCGATGGTCTCGATCATGCGCACCTCGGCGATGCACGACCAGCCGGCGGCGCGGTCGCGGTTGCTGATCGTGCCCGAGCCGAGGATGGTGCCGGCGGTGAGCACGCGGGTGCGCGCGGCATGCGCGATCAGGCGCGGGAAGTCGAACTGCATGTCCACCCCGGCATTGGCCCGGCCCACCTGCTTGCCGTTGAGACGGACGATCAGCGGCAGGTTGACCTTGGCGCCGTCCCAGGCCGCGCCGAGCTCGTCCGGGGTCACAGCGACCGGCGAGAACGCGGTCGCGGGCTTGCCTTGGAAGAAGCCGAAGCCCTTGGCGAGCTCGACCGGGATGAGGCCGCGCAGGGACACGTCGTTGACCAGCATCAGGAGCTTGACGTGGCGCCCGGCCTCAGCCGGCATCGCCCCCATCGGCACGTCGTCGAGGATCGCCGCGACCTCGCCCTCCAGGTCGATTCCCCAGTCCTCGCTCGCCGCCAGGATCGGGTCGCACGGGCCGATGAACGCGTCCGAGCCGCCCTGGTACATCAGCGGGTCGTCGAGGAAGCTCGCCGGCATCTCGGCGCCGCGCGCGCGGCGCACCAGCTCGACGTGGTTGAGGTAGGCGCTGGCGTCGACCCATTGATAGGCGCGCGGCAGCGGCGAGGCGAGCGCGGCCGGGTCGAGCGCGAACGCGTCGTCGCGCCGGCCGGCGTCGAGGCCGCGCGCGACCGCCTCGAGCTCGGGCGCGACCGCCTGCCACGCCTCGATCGCGCTCTGCAGGGTCGGCGCGATGTGGGGCACGCGCACCGCGATGCCGAGGTCGCGCGCGACCACCACCAGCGTCCCGTCGCGGCCGCCCTCCTTGAGGCTGCCGAGCTTCATTACTCCGCGGCCGCGTGCGCGGGCACCCGCGCGCCCTGCCACGAGCGCACGTAGTCCGGGTTCTCGACCCCGGCGGGCAGCGCCGCGACCTCGAGCGAATCGCGCGCATCGATCATCACCGCCACCTCGTCGGTCGCGGGCTTGGGCTGGACCAGCGCGTGCTCGAGCGCCTTCGGGTGCGGCCCGTGGGTAAAGCCCGACGGATGGAAGGTGATCATGCCGCGGTCGATGTTGTCGCGGCTGAAGAAGTTGCCGCGGTGGTAGAAGATGACCTCGTCGTAGTCGTCGTTGCTGTGGAAGAACGGCACCTTGAGGGCGCCCGGGTCGGTCTCGAACGGGCGCGGCACGAAGGTGCAGACGACGAAGCGGCCGGCGAGGAAGGTGGTGTGCGCCGACGGCGGCAGGTGCACGCGGTGGCTCATGATCGGGCGGATGTCGCGCCAGTTGAGCCGCACCGGCGCGAGGTCGCCGTGCCAGGACAGCGCGTCGAGCGGGTTGTAGGGGAAGGTCGCGGTCGAGACGGCGTTCCCCTTCTTGATCTCGACCCGCCACGGGCGCTCGTCCTGCTGGGCGCGGAAGGCGTCGTCGATGTGCGGCGCCTCGAGCACCGCCGGATCGAAGATCGCGTGCCGCCCCACCAGGCCCTTCTCGGGCAGGCGGAAAGCGTCGTTGGTCGCCTCGATCAACAGCAGCTCCGCGGCGCCGTCGAACTCGGTCCGCCACATGGTGCCGCGCGGCAGGACCAGGTAGTCGCCGTCGCTAAGGTCGATGCGGCCGTAGTCGCAGAACAGCCGGCCGCGGCCGTCGTGGACGAACAGGATGTCGTCGCCGTCGGCGTTGCGGGCGAGCGCGGGCATGTTGCCCTCAGCGCGCCAGAACCTGATCCGTAGGCTCGCGTTCGCCAGCACCTCCTGCGCCTGCCACGGCATCTCGGCCGTGCCCGCGAGGCGGTTGAGGTCGAACAGCCGCGGCCTGAGCGGCCCGCTGAAATCGCTCCAGCCGGTCGGCGGATGGCGGTGGATCATCTGGGTCGAGGGCCCGAAGAAGCCTTCGCGGCCGAGCTCGCGCTCATAGCTGCCCTCGGGCAGGTCGCAGTGCGCCTGGCGCCGGGCGGTGCCCTCGAGCCAGGGGTGCGAGATCCAGTGCTTCATGGCGACGGTCTCCTGACTGCGCATCGGTCGGCTCCGGCTCCAACCTATATCACAGTCGGGTGAGCGCGACCGCGCGCGAGTCGCGCCCGAAGTTGGACCTTGGCGGCGAGAGCCCTAATTCAACTATCGGCGGCTCGAGCCAGGCGGCGGGCGCTGATACGGACGACGCGCGGGTGTGCCGGGGGCGGCGGGGTGGCCGAACCATCGGACGAAAGTCGTAAGCTGATCGCACTGATCCGGTCGCTCCGGCAGGCGTTGGAGCGCATCGAGACCCCGGCATGCGACGCCGCGGCCTCGGCGTTGGCGACTGTCGCGACCGAGATCGCCGCGGCCGGTCCCGGTGCCGACCTGCTGGTCGTAGCCGATCAGCTTCCTGCGGCCCGCGCGGGCCGGGCGCAGGATCCCGCCGATGGCGTGCTCGATGTCCGAAATCGGCAGTTCCGCGACATCTTGAGTGCCTGTCCGCTGGGCGTGGCGGTGATCTCGCGCCGGGGGTGGAAACGCCTGTTCATCAACCACTACCTGGTCGACATGTTCAAGGCGCCGTCGATGGAGGCGTTCCAGCGGCAGGAGCTGATCGACAGCTGGGTCGACAAGGCGGAGTTCGCCCGCGCCGCGCGCAACATCGCCGCCGACGTCGATCACGTCGATTTCGAGGCCATGCGACGGTGCTTCGACGGCTCCATGATCTGGGTGCTGATGAACTCGCTACCGATCGTTTTCGAGGGCGAGCCGGCGCGGGTTTTCTGGCACATCGACATCACTGAGCGCAAGCGCATGGAGGACGAGCTGCGCCTGCTGGCGACGACGGACGTGCTCACGGGCGTCGCCAACCGCGGGCATTTCCTCGCCACCGTGGACCGCGAGGTCGAACGCCAACGGCGCTACGGACCCCCGTGCGGGCTGCTGATGCTGGATATCGACCACTTCAAGAGCGTCAACGACTCGTTCGGCCATGCCTGCGGCGACCAGGTGCTTCGCCACGTCGCCCGGCTGTGCCTCGAGAACATCCGAGGCATCGATACGCTGGGGCGAATGGGCGGCGAGGGGTTCGCGGTGGTGGTGCCCGAAACGGACGACGCCGGCGTGCTGCGCCTGGCGGAGCGCCTTCGCCTGGCGGTGGCCGGCTCGGTGCTGGACTCCGAGACCGGGGCCAGCGTGCGCGTGACCTTGAGCGTCGGCGCGACACTCCACCGCTTGCACGACGACGCCGTCGAGGTGACCTTCGCGCGTGCCGACAAGGCGCTCTACGAGGCCAAGCATGCCGGGCGGAATCGGGTCATTTTCTATTGATCCCGGCGCGCGCCCCCGGCGGACGGCCGGGCGCGCCGGCGCCTTGCCGTGTAGGATCACGGCCAAACGCGGTCTCGACCGGATCGCCCGGTAAGACGCGTCGCTGAACGGGGCGTCGGGGACCCGCGGCTTCGAGCCGCCGGCGCCCGCCCGGCCCGCCGCCATGAGGATTCCGCGCCGTTGGACCGGTCTCGCGCCGCCACGATCCTGAGCCTCGCCCTGCCGATCATCGGCGGCATGGCGTCGCAGAACCTGTTCAACCTGGTCGACACCGCGATGGTCGGGCGGCTGGGCCCCGCCGCGCTCGCCGGCGTCGGCATCGCGAGCTTCGCCAACTTCACGTGCGTCGCCGTGGTCGTCGGCCTGTCGGCCGGGGTGCAGGCGATGTCGGCGCGGCGCAAGGGCGAGGGCCGGATCGCGGAGACTGCGGTGCCGCTCAACGGCGGGCTGATCATCGCGCTCGGCCTGTCGCTGCCGCTGTCGGCGGCGCTGATCTGGGCGGTGCCGCGCCTGTTCCCGCTGCTCAATGCCGATCCGGCGGTGATCGCCGAGGGCGTGCCCTATTTCGAGGCCAGGCTGGTCGCCATGGCCGCGGTCGGCATCAACTTCGCGTTCCGCGGCTTCTGGAACGGCATCGGCCAGTCGGGTGTCTACCTGCGCACGCTCCTGGTCATGCACGCGTGCAACATCGTGCTCGACTACGTGCTGATCTTCGGCGCCTTCGGCGCGCCGCGCCTCGGCACCCTCGGCGCCGGCATCGGCACCGCCGTCGCCACCTATGTCGGTGCCGGCACCTATCTCTGGCTCGCCTGGCGGCGGGCGCGCGCCAACGGCTTCCTGCACCGCGTGCCCAGGCGCGCGACCATGCTCACCATGCTCAGGCTGGCGATCCCGTCGTCGACCCAGCAGCTGTTCTTCTCGGCCGGCTTCACGGTGCTGTTCTGGATCGTCGGCCTGGTCGGCACGGCCGAGGTCGCGGCCGCCAACGTGCTGATCAACGTCATGCTGGTGGCGATCCTGCCCGGGCTCGGCTTCGGCCTCGCCGCGGCCTCGCTGGTCGGCCAGGCGCTCGGCGCGGGCGATGCCGCGGACGCGCGCCGCTGGGGCTGGGACGTGGTCAAGGTGGCGGCGGCGACCGTCGCCGTGCTCGGCCTGCCGATGCTCGCATTTCCCGATGCGATCCTCGGCGTCTTTTTGCGCGAGCCCGAGACGCTGGCGCTGGCGCGCCTGCCGCTCAGGCTGGTCGGCGCGACCATCGCCATCGAGGCGGTCGCCATGGTGCTGATGAACGCCCTCCTCGGCGCGGGCGCGGCGCGCCAGGTGATGGTGGTGTCGATCACCCTCCAGTGGCTCGCCTTCCTGCCGCTCGCCTGGCTGGTCGGGCCCGGCCTCGGCTACGGGCTGCTCGGCATCTGGGCGCTCCAGGTGGTCTACCGGGCGGTGCAGGCGCTGGTGCTCACCGGCCTCTGGCGCCGCGGCCGCTGGGCCGAGATCGTGGTGTAGGCCGG
>DASWHU010000060.1:0-10173 GCA_036398035.1 Alphaproteobacteria bacterium
ACATGCAAGAACGGGGCCGCTTCGGCGGCGGGCGCGGGCGGCACGATTGAGCCAGGTGGGGACGACGGCACTGGACAGCGAGGCGGCGGCCGGCGCGCATTCGGCGCGTAACGACATCGCCGCGGCGCGGCGCGTGCTCGACATCGAGGCCGCGGCGCTGCGCAAGCTCGCCGAAAGCCTCGACGACGATTTCTCGCGCGCCCTCGACCTGCTGGCGTCGGCGCGCGGGCGCGTGGTCACCACCGGCATGGGCAAGTCGGGCCACGTCGCGCGCAAGATCGCGGCCACGCTCGCCTCGACCGGAACCCCGGCGATGTTCGTCCACCCCGGCGAGGCGAGCCACGGCGACCTCGGCATGATCACCCGCGACGACGCGGTGCTGGCGCTGTCGAACTCGGGCGAGACCGCCGAGCTCGACGACATCGTCGAGCACGCGGCGCGCGTCCACATCCCGCTGGTGGCGATCGTCGGGCGCGCCGGCAGCACGCTGGCTCAGCGCGCGGCGGTGGCGCTGGTGCTGCCTAGCGCGCCCGAAGCCTGCCCCAACGGCATGGCGCCGACCACCTCGACCACCATGGCGCTGGCGCTGGGCGACGCGCTGGCGGTGGCGCTGGTCGACCGCTCGGGCTTCACCGGCGATGCGTTCCGGATGCTCCATCCGGGCGGCAGCCTGGGCGCGCGGCTGCGCACCGTGCGCGACCTGATGCATGGCGGCGAGCGCATGCCGCTGGTCGGCCCGGACACGGCGATGTCGGACGCCCTGATCGAGATGACCGCCAAGAGCTTCGGCTGCGTCGGCGTGGTCGATGCAACGGACGGGCGGCTGGTCGGGCTGATCACCGACGGCGACCTCAGGCGGCACATGGCGCCCGCGCTGCTGGCGCGCCGGGCCGGCGAGGTCATGACCGCCGCGCCCAAGGTGATCGCGCCCAGCCACCTCGCCGCCGAGGCGCTGTGGATCATGAGCAACTGCGCCATCACCTCCCTGTTCGCGGTCGAGGACGGCCGCCCGGTCGGCATCCTGCACCTGCACGACTGCCTGCGCGCGGGGATCGCGTGAGCGCGCAGGCGCCGAGCAGCGGGCGGGGCGAGGCGTCGCGCGCGCACCTGGTCCAGCGCTGGCGCCAGCGCCGGCTCGGCGGCGAGGCGCTGCGTGCCGAGGTCGGCTACCGGCGCCGTCTCGGGCTGTTGCGCCTGGTCATGCCGCTGGCGGTGGCGGGTCTGCTGGCGGTGGTCGTCGCCTGGCCGATCGTGACTCGTCCCGACACCAGCTTCCGGCTCGACTTCGCCGACATCGAGTTCGAGGTCAACGGCCGCGACGAGATGCTGAGCCCGCACTTCGTCGGCGCCGATGACAAGAACCAGCCCTATTCGGTGACCGCCGAGGTGGCGATGCGCCCGGCCACCGGCGGCGACCTGATCTACCTGATCATGCCCAAGGCCGACATCACGCTCGGCGGCAGCGACTGGCTGATGATCAGCGCCGAGCAGGGCCTGTACGACCGCGACGGCCAGACCTTGGACCTGGTCGGCTCGGTCAGCCTGTTCTCCGACAGCGGCTTGGAGGTCCATACCGACAAGGCGCGCTTCGACCTCGACGGCGGCGGCGCCGAGAGCGACGTGGCGGTGCGCAGCCAGGGGCCGTGGGGCTGGCTCGACTCGACCGGCTTCCGCTACCAGCCCGACGGCGAGGTGTTCTATTTCACCGGCCGGCCGAAGCTGACGCTCTATCCGCGCGCCGCCGACGGCGAGGGCTAGCGATGCTGCGCCCCCTGCTTGCGGCCGCGCTGCTGGTCGCCGCGGCGATGCCCGCCCCGGCCCAGTTCGAGGCCGATTCGAACGCCCCGGTCGAGATCACCTCGGACGCCATGGAGTGGCTGAATACGCAGCGCATCGCCATCGCCCGCGGCAATGCCGACGCCATCCAGGGCCGCTACCACCTGCATGCCGAGGTGCTCACCGCCCATCTCAACCAGGCCAGCGGCGAAACGCTCGACCGCATCCGCCTGATCGAGGCCGAGGGCAACGTCCGCTTGACGACACCGCAGGAGACGGCGAGCGGCAAGACCGGCGTCTACGACGTCGAGCGCAAGGTGGCCACCCTCGAGGGCGAGGTGGTGCTGACCCAGGGCGACAACGTGCTGCGCGGCGAGCGCCTGGTCATGAACCTGGAGACCGGCCGCTCGACGCTGGTCGGGGCGCCCGAGGCCGCGCCGGTGACCGCGGCCGGGCCGGGCGGCGGCCGGGTTAAGGCGATCTTCACCCCGGACAACCAGGATCCCGGCCAATGACCCCGCCCGCCGACGACCCGCGCGCGCGCGCCGCCGGCGGACCGGCAGCGGCCGCCTCGCCGCGCCTGGTGGCGGAGAGCGAGGGCCTGGTCGCGCGCCATCTCGGCAAGCGCTACCGGCGCCGGCCGATCGTGCACGACGTGAGCCTGTCGGTGCGCCGCGGCGAGGCGGTCGGCCTGCTCGGCCCGAACGGCGCCGGCAAGACCAGCTGCTTCTACCTGATCACCGGCCTGCTGCGCCCGGACTACGGCCGCATCAGCCTCGACGGCCACGACATCAGCGACCTGCCCATGTACCGGCGTGCCCGCCTCGGCATCGGCTATTTGCCGCAGGAGGCGTCGATCTTCCGCGGCATGACGGTCGAGGACAACATCCGCGCCGTGCTCGAGGTGGCGGAGCCGATCCAGGAGCGGCGCGAGACCATGCTCGACGAGCTGCTCGCCGAGTTCTCGATCAGCCACCTGCGCCGGGCGCCGGCGCTGGCGCTGTCGGGCGGCGAGCGCCGGCGGGTCGAGATCGCGCGCGCGCTCGCCTCGCAGCCCAGCTTCATGCTGCTCGACGAGCCGCTGGCCGGCATCGACCCGATCGCGGTCGGCGAGATCAGGGACCTGGTCGCCCATCTCAAGCACCGCGGCATCGGCGTGCTGCTCACCGAGCACAACGTGCGCGAGACGCTCGACATGGTCGACCGCGCCTACATCCTGCACGACGGCCGCGTCCTGATGGAGGGCGAGCCGAGCGAGATCGTCGCCCACGAGGGCGTCCGCCAGGTCTATCTGGGCGAGCGCTTCCGTCTCTGAGCGGAGACCGGCGATGGTGGTCGGGCACAGACTCGAGCAACGTCTCGGCCAGGCGCTGGTGATGACGCCGCAGCTGCAGCAGGCGATCAAGCTGCTGCAGCTGTCGAACCTCGATCTGGCCGCCTATGTCGAGCAGGAGGTCGAAAGCAACCCCTTGCTCGAGCGCGTGCCGGGCGACGACACCGGGCCGGCGGAGGCGGGCCCGGCGGCCGGCGGCGAGGAGCCGGCGGGGGCGCCCGACCCGGCCGAGATGACCGGTTCCGAGTCGCTTGCCGGGGCCGGCGAGGCGGCGCTCGGTGGCGACGACGGCGAGCTCTACGACGGCGGCGCGCCGGCGCCGGCCGAGCGCGAGCTCGGGATCGAGGTCTACGGCCGCGGCGGCGGCACCGGCTTCGACGACGGCGGCGGCTTCGAGGACAGCCTGACCCGGCCCAGGACCCTGCGCGAGCATCTCGAGGAGCAGCTCGACCTCGACGTCGCCGACCCGACCGATCGGGTGGTCTGCCGCCATCTGATCGACGCCCTCGACGAGGCCGGATACGTCGTCGGCGACTGCGGGCAGATCGCGCACGCGCTCGGCTGCCCGCCGGCGCGGGTCGAGCGGGCGCTGGCGCTGATGCAGCGCTGCGAGCCGGCCGGGGTGTTCGCGCGCTCGCTGGGCGAATGCCTGGCGCTGCAGCTCGCCGACCAAGGCCGGCTGACGCCGCCGATGCAGGCGCTGGTCGCCAACCTCGACCTGGTCGCCGGCCATGCCCTCGACCGGCTCGCCGAGCTGTGCGCGGTCGCGCCGGAAGAGGTGATCGAAATGGTCGCCGAGCTCAGGCGCCTCGACCCCAAGCCCGGCCTGGTGTTCGACAGCGAGCCGACCCAGACCGTGATCGCCGACGTCATCGTCCGCCCCCACGCCGGCGGCTGGAGCGTCGAGCTGAACTCGGACACCTTGCCGAAGGTGCTGGTCAACAACCGCTATTACTCCCTGGTCGGGCGCGCGGCGCGCACCAAGCAGGACCGCGCCTATCTCAGCGAGCGGCTGCAGACCGCCAACTGGCTGGTCAAGGCGCTGGAACAGCGCGCCAACACCATCCTCAAGGTGGCGACCGAGCTGGTCCGCCAGCAGGACGGGTTCCTGCGCAAGGGCATCATGCACCTCAGGCCGCTGACCCTGCGCGACATCGCCGACGCGGTCAGCATGCACGAGAGCACGATCAGCCGGGTTACGACCAACAAGTACATGGCCACGCCGCGGGGCATCTTCGAGCTCAAGTACCTGTTCTCGTCGGCAATCCCCAGTAGCAACGGCGGCGCCAGCCACTCCTCGGAGGCGATTCGCCATCGCATCAAGGAGCTGATCGACAACGAGCCGGCCGACGACGTGCTGTCCGACGACCGCCTGGTGGCGGTGCTCGAGGCGAGCGGCATCGACATCGCCCGGCGCACCGTCGCCAAGTACCGCGAGTCGATGAGGATCCCGTCATCGGTCCAGCGCCGCCGGGCGCGGGCCGCCCGCATCTGACCGCGCGCCGGCGGCGCCGGCGGCGTTGACAGGGGCGGGGGCGTTAACTAAGGTCCGCCCCCTTCGCGCGGGCGGCCGGGCGGGACCTGAGCGCCGCCGCCGACCCGGCCCATCATCGGACAATCGCGCCGCATGCAGCTGTTGGTAAGTGGCAAGCAAATCGACGTGGGCGAGGCGTTGCGCCAACATGTCGAGGATCGGCTGACCGCGGGCGTGAGCAAGTATTTCGATCGGGCGATCGAGGCGCAGGTGCAGTTCTCGAAGGCGCGGCACCTGTACCGGGCGGACATCTCGGCCCATGTCGGACGCGGCGTCTCGCTGCAGGCCCACGCCGAGGCCGACGACATCTATCCGGCGTTCGATGCCGCCGCCGCCAGGATCGAGAAGCGGCTGCGCCGGTTCAAGCGTCGGCTCAACGACCATCACGGGCGCAAGACCGAGCCGGCGCCTGCGGAGACCCCGGCCCGCCAGCTGGTGCTCGCGCCCGAAGGCGAGAGCGAGCCCGCGCCCGAGCAGGAGCCCGAGGGCCCGGTGACCATCGCCGAGACGACCACCAGCGTGCATACGCTCACGGTCAGCGAGGCGGTGATGCGCCTCGAGCTGGCCGAGCTTGCGGTGCTGGTGTTCCGCAACAGCGGCCACGGGCGCCTCAACGTGGTCTACCGGCGCGACGACGGCAACATCGGTTGGATCGACCCGACGGAGTAGCAGCGATGGAGATCGAGCGCCTGCTGTCACCGGACGCGGTGATCGCCAACCTCAAGGCGACCAGCAAGAAGCAGGCCCTGCAGGAGCTGGCCAAGCACGCGGCCGGGCTTACCGGGCTGGCCGAACGGCGCATCTTCGACGTGCTGCTCGAGCGCGAGCGGCTGGGCAGCACCGGCGTCGGCCACGGCGTCGCCATCCCGCATGCGCGCATGGCCGAGCTCGACCGACTGTTCGGTCTGTTCGCCCGCCTGGAGGCGCCGATCGACTTCGACGCGGTCGACGAGCAGCCGGTGGACCTGATCTTCCTGCTGCTGGCGCCGGAATCGGCCGGCGCCGATCACCTCAAGGCGCTGGCGCGCATCTCGCGGCTGCTGCGCGACAAGGCGAGCTGCGCCAAGCTGCGCGGCGCCGACAACGCCGATGCGCTGTACGCGGTCCTGGTCGAGCCGGCCGCGAGCCACGACGCCGCCTGAGTGCCCGCCGGGCGCGATTGACAGCGCCCGGGTTCGACCCCAGCCTCTTGGCCATGCCAACCGTGCACGCGAGCTGCGTCGCGCTCGACGGCGCCGGCGTGCTGCTGCGCGGCCGGCCGGGCAGCGGCAAGTCGGACCTGGCGCTGAGGCTGGTCGACGCCGGCGCGCGGCTGGTCGCCGACGACCGGGTGCGGGTGCGCGCCGCCGCCGGCCGGCTGCTGGCCTCGGCGCCGGCCGCGACCGCCGGCCTGATCGAGGTCCGCGGCCTCGGCATCCTGCGCCTGGCGCATCAGGGGGAGGTGGCGCTGGCGCTGGTCGTCGATCTCGATGCCGGCGCCGCGCCCGAGCGCCTGCCGGCGCCCTCGGCGTGCGAGATCGCCGGCATCGTGTTGCCGCGCATCGTGCTCGATGGGTTCGCCGCCTCGGCGGCGGCGCGCATCCGGCTCGCGGTTGGCGTGCTCGCCGCCGGCGGCAGCATCGCCGGCGCGCTCGGCGACCTGCCGCCGTGAGCCCGCGCGCGCGCCTGCGGCTGGTCACCGGGCTGTCGGGGGCGGGCAAGAGCACCGCGCTCAGGGCGCTCGAGGACCTCGGCTACGAGGTGGTCGACAACCTGCCGATCAAGCTGGTCGCCAACCTGCTCGGCGATGCGCCGCAGCCCGGCACCGCGCTCGCGGTCGGGGTCGATGCCCGCACCCGCGACTTCGACAGCCGCACGCTGGAGGAGGCGCTCGATGCGCTGGCCGCGCGCCCCGACCTCGAGACCACGCTCCTGTTCCTCGACTGCGACGACGAGGTGCTGATGCGCCGCTACACCGAGACCCGGCGCCGCCACCCGCTGGCCGACGACCGCCCGGTCAGCGCCGGCATCCGCCACGAGCGCCGGCTGATGGCGCCGGTGCGCGCACGCGCCGACCACGCCATCGACACCTCGGAGATCGCGGCGGCCGAGCTCGGCCGCATCCTCGCCGGCCATTACGGGCTCGAGGCGCGCCCCGGCTTGCGCCTGTTCGTCACCTCGTTCGGCTTTCGCCACGGCCTGCCGCGCGAGGCCGACCTGGTGCTCGACGTGCGCTTCCTGCGCAACCCGCACTACGTCGCCGCCTTAAGGCCGCTGACCGGGCTCGATGCGCGGGTCGCCGCCTATGTCGCGGACGACCCAGAGTTCGCGCCGTTCTTCGACCGGGTCGGCGCGCTGCTCGTGCCGCTGCTGCCGCGCTATGCCGCCGAGGGCAAGGCGTACCTGACCATCGCCATCGGCTGCACCGGCGGCCGCCACCGCTCGGTGGTGGTCGCCGCCCGCCTCGCCCAGCGCCTCGGCGAGGCCGGGATCGCCGCCGCCCTCCACCACCGCGACCTTGGCCGCGAGCGCTGAGCCCTTGGCAAGCGGCGGCGAATGTCGTGAAGTGCGGCCCGCGCCCCGGCGCCCGGCCAAGGAGACGCTCACATGATCGGCATCGTGCTCGTCACCCACGGCCGCCTGGCTGCGGAGTTCGTCGCCGCGACCGAGCACGTGGTCGGGCCGCAGCAGGCGATCCGCAGCGTCTGCATCGGCCCCGACGACGACATGGAGCAGCGGCGCGCCGACATCGTGGACGCAGTCGCGGCGGTGGACGAGGGCGACGGCGTGGTGGTGCTGACCGACATGTTCGGCGGCACCCCGTCGAACCTGGCGATCTCGATCATGGACCGCTCCAAGGTCGAGGTAATCGCCGGGATCAACCTGCCGATGCTGATCAAGCTCGCCAGCGTGCGCGCGGACCGGAGCCTGGACGAGGCGGTCGCCTGCGCCCAGGACGCCGGGCGCAAGTACATCAACGTCGCCAGCCGGCTGCTGGCGGACGAGCCCAAATGATGCGGCGGGTGACGCGCGCCGCCACCCGCCGGGTCCGTGCGCGCACCGTCACCGTGGTCAACCAGCGCGGCCTGCACGCGCGCGCCGCGGCGCGGTTCGTCAAGCTGGCCGAGCAGTTCGACGCCGAGGTCACGGTCCGCCGCGACGCCACCACCGTCTCCGGGCGCTCGATCATGGGCCTGATGATGCTGGCGGCGGGACCGGGCTGCGCGCTCGAGCTGCGCGCCAGCGGGCGCGACGCGCGGGACGCGCTCGAGGCGCTCGGCCGCCTGATCGCCGGCCGCTTCGATGAGGACTGAGCTGTCCCGGCAGGCGCGCGCGAGCCGCACCCATTCCGGCATCGGCGCCTCCGCCGGGGTGTGCATCGGCCCGGCGCGGCTGATCGAGGCGAGCGGCCTCGACGTCGCCGAGCGCACCTTGCCCCAGCGCGCGGTGGCTGCCGAGCAGGAGCGCTTCCAGGCCGCGGTCGAGCGCGCCCGCGCCGAGGTCGAGGGCCTGGCCCAGCGCGCCGGCCCGCTGCCCGAGTCGGCGCGCCAGGAGCTTGCCTTCCTGCTCGAGGCCCAGCTGCAGATGCTGGCCGGCTCGCGCCTGGTGCGCGGCGTCTACCGGCGTATCGCCGAGACCCGGGTCAACGCCGAGGCGGCGGTCAAGACCGAGCTCAGCGCCATCGCCGAGGCGTTCGCGGCGATGCACGACCCGTATCTGTCGGCCCGCGCCCAGGACGTGCGCGAGGTGGCGCTGCGCCTGATCCGCCAGCTTACCGCGGAACCCGAGCGCGGCTTCGCGGACCTCCCCGAGGGCGCGGTGCTGATCGCCGAGGAGCTGACCCCGGCCGACATCGCGCTGCTCGCGCGCGGCCGCATCGCCGGCTTCGCCACCGAGTTCGGCGGCCCGCAGGGCCACACCGCGATCATGGCGCGCTCGCTGGCGCTGCCGGCGGTGGTCGGCGTGCCCGCGCTGATGCACCGGGTCAAGGCCGGCGAGACGGTGGTCATCGACGGCACCCGCGGCCAGGTGATCGTCGACCCCGATGCGGCCACCGTCGCCGCGGTGCGCCGCCGGCGCAGCGCGCGCAAGCGCGACCAGCGCGTGCTCGCCAAGCTCCGCGACCTGCCGGCGGAAACCCGCGACGGGCAGGTGATCTCGCTGCAGGCGAACCTGGAGCTGCCGGCGGAGCTGGCGCAGGCGACCGCCGCCGGCGCCGAAGGCATCGGCCTGCTGAGGACCGAGTTCCTGTACATGAACCGCGACACCGTGCCCGACGCCGACGAGCAGTACGCGGCGCTCAGCCGTATCGTCACCGCCATGGGCGGCCGGCCGGTGACCGTGCGCACCCTCGACATCGGCACCGACAAGCTGGCCGATGCGCTGGCGCGCGACGCCGCCACCGACGTCGGCGCCAACCCGGCGCTCGGCCTGCGCGCGATCCGGCTGTCGCTCAGGCACCGCAAGCTGCTTGAAGATCAGCTCGAGGCGATGCTGCGCGCCGCCGCCCACGGCCCGGTGCGCATCCTGTTGCCGATGATCACGGTCGGCAGCGAGGTGCGCCAGACCCGCGCCGTGTTGCGGCGCGTCGCCCGCCGGCTCGCCCGCCGCGGCGTCGCCCTGCCCGAGTCCCTGCCGCCGCTCGGCGCGATGGTCGAGATTCCCGCCGCCGCGCTCGCCGCCGAGGCGCTGGTGCGCGACTGCGACTTCATCTCGATCGGCACCAACGACCTGACCATGTACACCCTCGCCGTCGACCGCGGCGACGAGCATGTCGCCGAGCTCTACGACCCGCTCCACCCGGCGGTGCTGCGGCTGGTCCAGTACGCCGCCGAGGCCGCGAAGCGCGCGCGGGTGCCGGTCAATCTGTGCGGCGAGATCGCCGGCGACGTGCGCTACACCGCGCTCCTGATCGGGCTCGGGCTCGAGGACCTGTCGATGGCCGCGGCCAGCCTGCCGGCGGTCAAGCGGCGCATCCGCGCGCTCGACGCCGGCAAGGCGCGGAGCCTCGCCGCGCAGGTCATGCGCCGCAACGAAGCGCGCCAGATCGCGACCCTGATCGACGCCTTCAACGACGCCTTGTAGGACCTGCCTCCGGTGGACGGGTACATAGCTTTCAGCCGGTGAACGTACGAATTGGCCGGGAATAGCTCTGATCCGACGGGATTTGGTGGGATCGGGGACGGCGGCGGCGGGCGTCAGTGCGACGGAGTGGAAGCCACGTCGAAGGCCGAATAAAGGGCCGCCAAACGGGCCTTGCACGACGGGCAGATGCGGTTGCCGGCGTGCTCAGAGTGGAAGCGCCGCCGGCCGTTACACCACGGGCCGAGGCAGGCCCGGCTCGCGGGCCGGTTGCGGGGGTCGGACCACCAGCGGCGCATCGCGGCGTAGAAGCCCTCGCCTTCGTCCCAGGGATTCGGAGGGACCGTCGTCATCGCCTCGGCAGCTTGGCGAAGCGGCCGCCGCGGCGGGCGTCGGCCTCGATCGCGTCCATGGTGGCGCGGGCGATGTCGGCGGCGGCGGCGCGCAGGCGCGCGGCCTCGCCGGGCGC
>DASWHU010000061.1:0-1963 GCA_036398035.1 Alphaproteobacteria bacterium
AGGACCGCAAGCTGACGGTGACCTATGTCGAGGGCGAGCCGACCACGCGCAAGGTCGGCATGCAGGAGATCACCGTCTCGCCCGACGCCAAGGTGGTCGGCTTCTTCACCGCCGACCGCGGCGCGCTGGCCACCGGCCAGAAGGTGTTCGTGCTGGCGGTCGACACCGACGCCGGCATCGCCGTGCCGGCGATGGTGATCGGGCGCAACGGCGTCGAGCCGCCGATGTAGGCCGCGCGCCACGCGAACCGGGCCGTGGCCAGACGCCTGCGCGGGTGCTAGATAGCCCCGCGGCGCGAGGGGCTGCGCCCAAGCGCGAGGAGCGGCACATGCCGGTAGCGGCGGCAACCAAGCAATCGGCGGCAGGGGGCGCGCGCGCGCGGCTTGCCGACATCGTCCGCGCGCGCTCGCTGATTACCGGCCGGGCGGTGACGCTCACCTCCGGCGCGACCAGCGGCTTCTACTTCGACATGAAGCAAACCACCTTCGATGCCGAGGGCGCGACCCTGATCGGCGATCTCATCCTCGGCGCGCTCGCCGGGACAGAGGTGGACTACGTTGCCGGCCTCGAGATGGGCGCGCTGCCGGTGGTGATGGCGGTGGTGATGCAGAGCCAGGCGCGGGGCCGCCCGGTCGCCGGCTTCTGCGTGCGCAAGGAGGCCAAGGGCCACGGCACCAAGCGCCTGATCGAGCGCGACTTCGCGGCGGGGGCGAAGGTGGTGGTGGTCGACGACGTCACCACCACCGGCGGCTCGGTGCTCAAGGCGGCGGCGGCGGTGCGCGCGGCGGGGGGCGTGGTCGACACCGTGGTCACCGTGGTCGACCGGCTGGAAGGGGCCGCGGCCAACCTCGCCGCCGAGGGTCTGACGCTGATCCCGCTGCTCACCGCGCGCGACTTCGATCTCGCGGCCTGAGAGCGCGCGCACGGGTTCCGCGCGCGCCCGGTTTCGGTATAGGCTGGGCGCGATGACGCCGCTGCACCACCTGCTCGCCCCGGTCCTCGCCGCCGCCATGGCGTGCGTGCCGGCCCCCGCCCACAGCCAGGGCGCCGACCGCGAGCAGGCCGACCCCGGCGGCGACAGCCTGATGATGGCCGCGCCCGAGGGCTGGGTGCCGGTCGGCCAGCAGCGCACCGACCAGCTCTACGAGCTCGCCTACCTGCCCGAGGGCCAGAGCCTCGAGGACTGGCAGGCCTCGCTGCAGGTCCAGATCTTCTTCAACCTGGCCAAGCAGCGCCCCGATCTGACCCCCGCCGACTTCACCGAGAACATGGTGCGCGTCTGGAGCACGTCGTGCGAGGAGGCGCGCGCGAGCCCGATCTCGTCGTTCCACGAGCGCGGCTACCCGGCGGCGGTGCGCATGCTGACCTGCCCGCGCAGCCGCGGCGGCGAGACCGGCTCGGTGTCGATGATCAAGGTCATGCAGGGGCGGGCGAGCATGTATCTGCTCGAACGGGCGTGGCGCGGCCCGGTGTTCGCGGCCGGCGACATGCCGGTGGCGCAGGAGACGCTCGACGAATGGGCCGAGTTCCTGGCGGCGACCTCGCTGTGCAACCCGGACAACGCCGAGGCGCCCTGCGGCGGCGCGCCCAGGTGAGGCTGTGCGTGCTGGCGGCGGCGCTGGCGCTCGCCGCCTGTTTCGAGTCCGAGGAGGAGCGCGCGGTCGAGGCCTATCAGGGCCACGACTACGCTGCGGCGCACGCGCTCGGGGTGCGTCTTGCCGCCGGCGGCAACGCGCGCGGCCACGAGCTGCTGGCGCTGATGGCCGCCCAGGGGCTCGGCGCGCCGGTCGATCTCGACGCGGCGCTTGACCATATCGATCGAGCGGTGGCCCTCGATCCCGACTACGCCTCGAGCCGCGAGGCGCTGCGCGACCTGATCGAAGCGCGCGGCGAGGCTGCCCGCGACGCGTTCGAGGCCGGCGAGTTCGCGCGCGCCGGCGCCCTCGCCGCGCCGCTCGCCGCC